>DATJKO010000388.1:0-3911 GCA_035491355.1 Pyrinomonadaceae bacterium | reverse complement strand
CATGTTGTGTCCGCGAAACGGGGCGAGCCGCTGCGCAAGATCCGAGATATCGCGCAGAGGCTCTCCCAGTATGGCCGGCGCGAGATAATCGCGTATGACGTGCAGGGCAGTGCCGACCGTTTCGTAACTGTAAAGCGGCTGCTCGGCCGCGACTACTTCACCCCAACCGGTTTCACCGCCACTGGTAACGGCGACCAGAACGATGAGACGCGAGTCGATCCGTCCGAAGCTGGTTTCGAAAGGTTCGTTGAGCGGCAAACGAACCGTTCGCAGCTCTACTCTTTCGATCACCAGCCGTTCGGGAACGGCTGCGACGGTCTCATTCAAAACCTCGGATCGCGTTTGCATGGACGCGGAAGATACCAAATCGACATTCGAGTACGCAAGGCGTTTTGCAGCAAGTGTCGCACTATTGACTTTGTGCAGCACTTGCTGTAAGTAGACCGTTGCATATCCAGAACGGCTCCGTTCAGTTCAGTCGACAATCCTTCGCGGAGGCAGACGCTATGACCGAGATCGTCTCAGCACTAAACTTGAACCAGCAGGGTCTTAAACGAGGAAATCATTTCTATTTTCTGATCGCTTTGGCGCTCCTCGTCTTTCCTTTCACCGCTGCGGCACAAACCACGACTTCAACCATCGAAGGCACCATTGGCGACTCTCGCAAAGAAGTCGTCGCCGGCGCGCAAGTGGTGGTTAAGAACGCGGCGCTCGGTATCGAACGCACGTCCAACACCAATGCTGAAGGGTTGTTTAGGGTGACGTCGTTACCCGCCGGTGTCTACAGCATCGCGGTTTCAGCAACTGGCTTTGCGTCGCGCAATTTCGAGAACATCGAAGTGACGCTTAATCGCACGCTTCGGTTCGACGTGCAACTGGAAGTCGGAGCCGTCACGGAACAGGTTGACGTCAGCGCCGCGGTGCAGTTGATCGACACCACTTCGGCCGCCTCGGGTTCGACGGTCACGCCGCAACAGATCAAAGAGCTGCCGGTCAACGGCCGCAACTATCTCGACCTGCTGCAACTCGTCCCCGGCGTCGTGATTAATCGACAGCAGGACGTCGGCAGCGACAATGCGACGCCGGTGCTCGGTGAGAGATCCGGAAACAACAACTTCCTAATCGACGGCCAGCCCAACAAGAACAACGTCAGCGGCGGTGCTGCCGCGCAGTTCAACCAGGAGACGATCGCTGAGTTTCAGGTACTGACTACCGGCTACAAGGCTGAGTTTGGGCAGGCGTCCGGCGCGATCGTGAACGTGATTACAAAGAGCGGTACCAACGAGTTTCACGGTATCGGCTCGCTCTTTCACCGCAACGATGCCCTGGACTCCTCGAACTCCCTTGACCCGACGATCACCGAGGCGCCGGATTTGAGCCGCTGGGACTACAGCTTCGCTGCTGGTGGTCCACTCGTTAAAGATAAAGTCCATTTCTTTGGTTCGTTCGAGCGGATCACTGAAGACCGCGTGCTCAACTTCGCATTTCCTCCCGCGACGCCGCAGTTCCTGCGCGACTTTGAACGCCAATTTGACAATCCATCGTTGACGCACGAGTCCCGCGGTTTCTTCAAGTTTGACGAGCAGCTTGGGCGTCACTCGCTATCGCAGGAAGTGAATTACACGAACGGTGTGGTTACGGAGTTTCTGCCGCTTTCGCAGTCGAATAGCTTGCCATCGCGCCGAAACAATACGAGCGCACGTCACCTGCTGCTCGGATTCAGCGATACGATCCTCGCCGGCAGCAGCGCGAATCCGTGGGTGATTACTCTGCGCGGCGCTTATCGTTCCGAGCCTTCAAGCGCTGCGCCGGCACATCCGGATGCGGGTGTCGGCACGACGTTCCAGATGTTCAGCTCGCTGACCACAAATGGTATAGCCGGTAATCTGGGCTCGGTGGCGTTTGGCAATATCCTCAGCCCCTCGAACCTGTTCCAGAAATACACTTCATTCGGTGCCAATGCGAATAGATTGTTCGGCGATCATAATGTGAAGTTTGGTTGGAACTTTCTGCGCACGAAAGCAGACGGCGTCGAAGCCTCGGTGCAACAACTTCAGCTTTTTGCTTTGCAGAGTGATTTCCCAACGTTCGGGCCCGTCAATGCCGGCTTTTTTACCGTGACAACCGCTGGTGGTCTGACTCCACAGGCCAATGAGATCCATATTCGCAACAACTACAACGGACTCTACTTACAAGACGACTGGCGCTTTTTGCATAACCTGACTCTGAACCTCGGTCTGCGCTGGGATTACGATTCAGAATTTCAAACCAAGCGAAACCTCTCTCCCCGCGTCGGTTTCGCCTGGATGGCCACGCCCAAGACTGTTGTTCGCGGCCATTTCGGTGTGTTCTACGATCAACTCCGCCTGACGACAGTGCGCGCGGTGCCCACGTTCGGCGGTGCGGACCAACGTGTGATTCAACCGTTCTCCTATCCGCGAGGCTTCTTCGGCAATCCTAGTATCGCGGCAGCGGCGATCGGCGCGTCGTTGTTCCCCGGCGGCTTCTGTGTATCGTCGAGTTTGACTGATGCGCAGATCCTGGCGACGGGCGCAACTTGTCCCGCGTTTGGCGGTGGTGCGGCAAATCAATTCATCGGCATCGACCGGCTTAATCGGGTCGTCGCGGCCGGACATGCGTTTATTCCCAACAACGCGGTCATCAATATCTCAAACATCCAACAGCTCTCGGGTCTGACGCCCGATCAATACCTGCTGCAAGCGGCGACCGCAATCGGCAAACCGGCAGGCTTCTTTTTCTGGGGACCCTTCGGCGTGTTGTCGCATGGAGCGATCCCAGCGCAGCTCTTCCCTACCGACATCGATCGATCGTTCCAAACGCCCTTCACGACGAGCTACGGCATCGGCGTGCAGCGTGAACTCGGAAAGAGCATCGTCGTTACCGCTGATTTCTATCACCGCAATATGAACGACATGCTCGGCATCCGTGAGGCCAACATCGCGTTCCAATCGCGGTCCAACGCGCGACAGTATCTGGCGCCGTTCACTGCCGGTCCAATCCGGACTTTTGGTCCGTGGTATGAAGGCACTTACGACGCGTTGGTACTGAGCTTCACGAAGCGCTTCAGCAAGCGTTTCAATCTGGCCGGCAGTTACACTTTCGCCGATCAAACAGACAATCAACTCGGCGTTAATGCCCTGCCAACCGATAATTTCATCGGCATCGCTCCGATAGTGAGCAGCGTCGAAGCCGGTGTGTTGAGAACCAACGCGAATGGCGGTTACACTCGCGCCAATGGACGATTCGTAGCTGCCGCCGGGACTTTCGTGAACGGTCCCGATGTCGACAAAGGACCATCTGACTTGTCAGTCGACCATACTTTCCAGATTAACGGGCTGCTCGAGCTGCCTTGGAAAGTCCAAGTCAGCGGCATCTTTCGCGCGCAGAGTGGCTTTCATTACAGTCGCACCGGGTCGGCGACAGATCCGGACGGCAATGGCACTCTGACCGGCATCGATTTCGTCACGGGACGAAACGCTTTCACGGCGCCGCCGTTTGCGAATCTCGACATGCGGTTCGCAAAGAGCATCGACTTCACCGAGCGTTTTAAGATGCAGGTCATGCTTGAGTTCTTCAACATTCTGAACCGACAAAACACCGCCTCGGTGTTTACCGTGGGCGCAGATCCGAACTTCGGCAAGCAAGCGCAAGTGCTGCCCGGTCGCGAGGGACAATTCGGGTTCAGATTCGAGTTCTAAGTCAACGTGAACTTTCCCGCAAAGCCGCAAAGGCGCAAAGAAAAACCCGGACGACAGTTTCGCAGAACCTCTTTGCGCCTTTGCGCCTTTGCGGGAAAGCTTTACCTGCTCACCTGCCTGATCGCGTTAAGCTTGCTGCCTGCGCCAATCGCCGCGCAGCAGGTTGAACCCGCTTACGACATCGTAATTCGC
>DATJKO010000387.1:0-11877 GCA_035491355.1 Pyrinomonadaceae bacterium | reverse complement strand
GGATTACTCGCTGAATGATGAAAACGAATTGCGGATCGATTACCACGCCACGACAGACAAAGACACGATCATCAATCTCACGAACCATTCTTATTTCAATCTCGCCGGGCACGGCACGATCCTGGACCATGAGTTGACAGTGTTTGCCGAGAGCTGGATTCCCGTCCGAGAAGATTTGATTCCGTACGGCGAGATTCACCTGGTCGAAGGTACGCCGCTGGACTTCCGAACTCCGCATACGATTGGGTCGCGACTCGATGAACTCATTCCGGAGATCAGTTACAGCCAGGGTTACGACCATACTCTTTCACTGCGCGGTCAGGATGGATCCATCAGGTGGGTCGCGCGTTTGCGTGAACCGGTTTCGGGTCGCGTGCTGGAAGTGTTTACGACGCAACCGGGAATGCAGGTTTATTCAGGGAATTTTCTGGATGGAAGTTTGGTCGGGAAGGGCGGTGTGCGATACGAGAAGTACGCCGCGTTGTGCCTGGAGACTCAGCATTTTCCCGATTCGCCGAATCACCCGAACTATCCGAACACCGTGCTGCGTGCAGGTGATCGTTACCACGAAATCACGATCTACAAATTCACTACCTACTAGCGTGAGCTTCTTCGTAGTCCTTAATTAGATCCTCATGACGCAGCGTGAGGCCGATGTCGTCGAGACCTTCCAACAGGCAGTAGCGCTGAAACTCAGCCACGGCAAACGGCACCGATAAACCGGTCGTGTCTTCAATCGTCTGCCTTTCCAGATCAATAGTCAGCTTGTACCCGATCTCCTCCTGCGCGCGACGCATCATCTTCCGCACTTCATCTTCACTCAACACGATCGGCAACATCCCATTCTTAAAACAGTTGTTGGCGAAGATGTCAGCAAACGAGGGCGCGATGATTACGCGAAACCCAAACTCGCCAAGCGCCCACGGCGCATGCTCACGGGACGATCCGCAGCCGAAGTTCTTGTCAGCGATCAGAATCGACGCGCCCTCATAGCGCGGCGCGTTCAGGACGAACGATGGATTCGCGACGCCGTCAGCGGCGTAGCGCCAATCGTAAAACAGAAACTCTCCAAAGCCCGTGCGTTCGATGCGCTTCAGAAACTGCTTCGGAATGATCTGGTCGGTGTCGACGTTTGCACGATCGAGCGGCGCTACCAGTCCGGTATGTTGACGAAAAGCTTTCATTTTCTGTTTCTCATTTTCCATTTTTCATTTGTCATTTTCGGGCCGCTTATCGGGCCGCTTAAATGAAGAATGACAAACGACAAATGGAAAATGATAAATGCTCTTTCTTACTTAAACTCCCAATTCCTGACGTCGGTAAAGTGACCTTTGATTGCTGCCGCCGCAGCCATCATCGGACTGACCAGATGTGTGCGGCCACCGCGACCCTGCCGCCCTTCGAAGTTGCGATTACTTGTCGATGCGCAACGCTCGCCGGGTTGCAGAATGTCGGCGTTCATTCCCAAACACATCGAACACCCCGCCTCGCGCCACTCAAACCCCGCTTCGCTAAAGATCCGATCGAGACCCTCCCGCTCCGCTGCTTTCTTCACCTCCTGCGATCCAGGCACCACCATTGCACTAACCGACGAGTTGATCCGATAACCTTTCACCACCCGCGCGGCCGCTCGCAGATCCTCGATGCGTGCATTCGTACACGACCCGATGAACGCGCGATCGATCGAGATCTCCTCGATGTTCGTGCGCGGTGTCAGCGCCATGTACTCGAGCGCGCGCTCCGCGGCTTGACGATCGCTCGCAGTGCCTGCTTCCGCCGGATCGGGAACATAACTTGTTACTGGCGCCACCATTCCCGGACTAGTGCCCCACGTCACGAACGGTTCGAGCGTCGCCGCATCAATCTCCACAACGCGATCGAATACAGCATCATCGTCGCTCTTCAACGTGCGCCAGTATTCGACGGCCTGGTCCCACGCGTCCCCGGCGGGAGCGAACCTGCGTCCCTTAAGATAAGCGAACGTCGTCTCGTCAGGCGCAATCATCCCAGCCCGCGCGCCCGCTTCGATACTCATGTTGCACAACGTCATGCGGCCTTCCATCGTCAGAGCGCGCACCGCCTCGCCGGCATATTCGATCGCATAACCGGTCGCGCCGTCGGTACCCATCAGGCCGATGATTCCAAGTGCCAGGTCCTTTGCGCCAACACCTTCGGGCACCTGACCGTAGGTCTCTACTTTCATCGCGCGCGGTTTGTTTTGCGGCAAACACTGCGTCGCGAGCACGTGTTCGACTTCACTCGTGCCGATACCGAAGGCAAGCGCGCCAAACGCACCATGCGTGCTCGTGTGACTGTCGCCGCAGACGATTGTCATTCCCGGTTGCGTCAAACCGAGCTCCGGACCAATCACGTGAACGATTCCTTGCTCCGGCGAGTGAATGTCAAACAACTTAATCCCAAACTCGCGACAGTTTCGACGCAACGCTTCTACTTGTTTCGCTGCGGTCGCATCGGCAATTGGTAAACTGCGATCGGTGGTAGGAACGTTGTGGTCCACCGTACCGAACGTCAGATCGGCACGCCGCACCTTGCGTCGCGCCTGGCGCAGACCATCAAACGCCTGCGGCGAAGTGACTTCGTGAATCAAATGCAGGTCGATGTAGATCAGCGACGGCTCGCCGGGCGCAGCGCGGACTACGTGCGCATCCCAGAGTTTGTCCAATAACGTTTGGGGCATTGTGTGATTAAACAGCGTGGTAAGCGTAACGCATGTCGGCGATCTCAGTCACCGCTTCGCAGATCATCTCGCCCATCTCTTCCGTGCGCGCAACGTGACCGCCGGCTGCAATGTCCGCCGTGCGATATCCCGCCTCAAGCACGTTCTGGATGGCGAGTTCGATGTCGCTCGCTTCGTGTGCGAGGTTGGCCGAGTGCCGCAGCAGCATCGCCGCGGACGCGATTGCGCCACACGGGTTCGCGAGGCCTTTGCCGGCGATGTCGGGCGCTGATCCGTGTACCGGTTCGTAAAGTCCGACGTCGCCGCCAACCGTAGCCGACGCGAGCATTCCGAGCGAACCGGTGATCACTGCGGCTTCGTCTGAGAGGATGTCGCCGAAGAGGTTCTCCGTTAACACGACGTCGAACAGTCGCGGGCTCGTGATCAAGTGCATCGCGCACGCGTCGACGTAGAGATGGTTCAAGGTGACGTCGGGATAATCGTCAGCGATGCGCGTGACGGTCTGTCGCCAGAGTTGCGACGTTTCGAGTACGTTTGCTTTGTCGACGGAAGTCACTTTTCCCCGCCGTTTTTGCGCGGCCTCGAAAGCGACTCGCGCGACGCGTTCGATCTCTTCGATCGAGTACTGCATCGTGTTGTAGGCGCGCGTAGTTCCATTCTCATTGTTGATACCGCGCGGCTCGCCGAAATAGAGGCCGCCGAGCAGTTCTCTGACAAACAGAATATCGGCGCCGTGGACCACTTCGCTGCGCAACGGCGAGCAGTCCGAAATCGCCGCGTACGAGATCGCTGGGCGCAGGTTTGCATAACCACCAAGAGCGCGTCGCAACAGCAACAGACCAGCTTCGGGTCGTTGATTCGCGGGTAGTCGATCGTACTCGGGCGCGCCGACCGCCCCGAGCAACACCGCATCACTTGCCAGACACGCATCGAGCGTCGGCCGCGGTAGTGGTGAGCCAAACTCCCGAATCGCGACACCGCCAATCGCATGCTCCGCAAACTCAAACTTGTATCCGTGAATTCCCGCGACGGTCTGCAGCACACCCACTGCCTGCGCCGTCACTTCTGGGCCAATGCCATCCCCGGGAAGAACCGTAATCCTTAATCTCATCTTTACCTCGTTACGCTGCTGCACTGATTGCTGTGTTCAGCAGTGAAATCAGATCCTGATCGTAGATGCGTTTCTTGCGATCGGCGAGTTCGGTAAATCTCGTGTAGGCGACGTCCAGGTCCTGTGCGGTCACGTCGTAGCCGAGTTCCATGTAACGCAGCGACAACGCGTGACGTCCGGAGTGCTTACCGAGCACGAGCGAATTCGCCGGCACGCCGACTGACTCCGGCGTCATGATTTCGTAACACAACGGATTGTTGATGACGCCGTGCTGATGAATGCCTGCTTCGTGAGCAAACGCATTGCGGCCGACGATTGCCTTGTTTGGTTGCACTTCAAAACCAACAATGCTCGAAAGCAGTTGGCTGGCGGGATAAAGCTGTTCTGTCACGATGTTCGTTGCGAACGGCAGACGATCGGCGCGCACATGCAACGCCATCACGATTTCTTCCAGCGAAGCGTTTCCGGCGCGTTCGCCAATGCCGTTGATCGTGCATTCAATTTGACGAGCGCCGGCCTCGATCGCAGCCAGGCTGTTTGCCACCGCCAGGCCGAGATCGTTGTGATTGTGAACGCTGACGATCACGTCCCGATCTCTAACGACGCGTTCGATCACCTGCTCGACCAGGTGTTTCATCTCCGTTGGTGTCGTGTAACCAACCGTGTCCGGGATGTTCAGTACGGAGGCCCCTGCCTCGACGGCCGTATCCAACACTTCGCACAGATAATCGATGTCGCTGCGCGTCGCGTCTTCCGCGGAGAACTCGACGTCGTCGGCGTAGTTGCGCGCCTGTACGACTGCGCGGCGGGTCATCTCGATGACCTCCGCGCGCGACTTCTTCAGTTTGTGTTCGAGATGTATATCGGACGTGGCGCAGAATGTATGTATTCGGGGAGACGCTGCATGGGCCAAGGCTTCGGCGGCGCGCGTCACGTCCTGTTCCGCTGTACGGCAAAGCGCTGCGACCTTAACCCCGCGGCAACGGGCAGCCACAGCCTTCACGGCCGCAAAATCACCATCCGAGGCGATCGGAAACCCGGCCTCGATAATGTCCACACCCAGCTCCTCGAGCTTCCCGGCCATGCGCAACTTCTCTTCCAGGTCCATCGAGCAACCAGGCGATTGTTCGCCGTCACGCAGGGTCGTGTCGAAAATGCTGATTCGTCTTTGCGGCATAGTTCCCCCTCCTGTGGGCAACGAGGCCCAAATGCTAAGGTTCGGAGGTGTAGAAGTCAAAGTTATTATCTTTATAGAAACATAATGAACTGTGATACCATAACGCGGCCCGATCCTATCTATCATTTTCCGTTTATGGTTGGTCGTTTTTTATTCAGGAAGGCCAACTGCAAGGGCCAATAAAACTGGAAAATGAGAAACGGAAAACAGAATGGACGTCAATCAACTCGAGGTACTAATCGCGGTCGCGCGCGAGCAGAGTTTCTCGCGGGCGGCCCAGTCGCTGCATCGCACGCAACCCGCTGTTAGTCAGGCAGTTCGCCGGCTCGAAGCAGAACTCGGCGAGCCGCTGTTCGATCGCTCGTCGAAGGACGGAACGCTCACCGCCGCGGGCCGCGTGTTGTTCGATTTTGCCGAGCAGATGTTGAATCTGCGCCAGGGCGCGCACCGGGCCATCAAAGAGCTCAAAGACCTGCAACACGGGAAACTGGCGCTCAGCGCGAACGAATACACGGTGATGTACCTGCTGCCGGTGCTGACGGTCTTTCGCGCGCGACATCCGCACATCAAAGTGGAAGTGAAGCGCAGTCTGGCGAGCCGTATCGTTTCGGAGGTGCTGGGCCGGGGCGTGGAGATTGGCGTGGTCTCTTTCAAACCGACGGACCAGGCGATTGCTTCGGTGCCGGCCATCAGCGACGAGATAGCCTTGATCGTTTCGCCGTCGCATCCGCTGGCGGCGAAGCAAGTGGTTTCGGTGCGCGAACTCGGGGCGGAGTCGTTCATCGCGCACAATGTGCCGTCGCCTTATCGTGAACGTGTCGTGAAGACGTTCGAGAAGTACAAGACTCCGCTCAACATCTCGATGGAGATGCCGACGCTCGAATCGATCAAGCGACTGGTGGAACAAGAAATGGGCGTCGCGTTGGTCCCGCGGTTGACGGCGCAGATCGAGATCGAGCGTGGACAGCTCGCGGCACTGGTGGTGAAAGAGATGAAGCTCGAACGGCGATTGCAGTTGATCTACCGCAAAGGCGCGACTCTGTCACACGCAGCGAAGGCGTTCTTGAGAGTCGCCAGGGCTTAGTTTGTTTAGCGACCCGGCACGGTTGCGATGCGCTGGGCGTATTGATCGAACAAGCCGAGATAATAAAGACGAGTTAGATCCTTCTCGAGCGTCTTGTCGCGCTGGCTTTTCAGTTGCGCGCGAACCTCGCGAAAAATCTTTTCTTTAATCCAATAGGCGTTGCGATAACGCTCGCCGACTGACGACGCATTCGCCAATCGATCGATCTCCGGAGTCGTCAATCCGCGCCGCCACGCCGCGCGATAGACCGTAAGTGCCTCCTGAAATGCCTGGTTCGAAATCTGTGTGAAGAGTTGATTAAGTCCCTTCCAGCCCTGCTTCTGAGTGTCGACCAGCGCGACAACATCCGGATGTGGGTTTTGACTAGTCGCGTAATCGAGTAACGAGACGCGCAGATCGATCGTGCGATCGCCGTCGTAGTCGTACTCAATCGTATCGAGAAAACCGTTCTTGTCGGTGTCGGTATACTTCACGACTTCCTCGACCCGCGGCGCCGACGGTTTTGGCGACGGGGTCTTGTTGCCGCCGTGATACTCGGCATTCTTGTCGACGGTCCATGCGCCCCACTCCGCGCCCGCCAGATGCAACTTGCGATCGAAAACACCGACATAGAGTTTTCCGCCGCCTGAGTTGTCCTCGTCAAACTCGCCGCGATCGCCAAGCGAATCTGCCTGCGGGTGGCCGCTGATTCCCGGTTTCTCATTCGGCCCGACCATGTCCATCTCGGCGTAGTTGCTGCGACGCCAGCGCTTCGTTGAATAGAGATCGATCTCCTTCGGACCACCAAAGCCGTGCATCGGGTAGTACATCTCGACGCGTTCCCAACGATGATCGTCGTCGTCTTCATCAAATACGAAATACATCGTTGTCCAGCCGGCGGTGAAGAACGCGTCGTAACTCTTCTCGTGCGGCATGTACATCAGCTCGTCGATCTTTCGCCAGTTGTTCCATTCAAAGCAGGCGTCGAATTTCGGATTGCCTTTTAGCGCCGGATACTTGTGGACCATCGAGCGATAAGGAATGCCCGGGCCACCGGCGCCGCGCAGCGACATGTCGTAATCCGTTTCGTTTCCCTGGGTGGAATCGTTGTCGAGATCCAAGGTGAGAAATGCTTCGCGGAGCACGCCCGTCAAGTTCGTCATGCCCTTGTCGTCCAACGCCGGAACGGGATCGAGCCAGCGCATGGCCATCTCGCTGAGGCCGTCGTTATCGAAGTCGTAAAAGGCAAACGGGTTTTCCCAATTCAGACGTGGGTCGGGCAGCGACTGCGGCGGGCGGTGCACTTTGAGAAATATGGAGTCGCCGTTGTAATCGGGAAGCCAGTCGGTGGTTCCCGTGTAACCCCAGTTGTCGTTGCCGAAGTCCCACTTCTCCCAATCGAGCCAACCGAGCACGCCGTCCTTTTCGACGTCGATGTAGACCATCCAATGCGACTCGCTGGGGTTCCACTTGCCGTTGGCCCACTCACGGCCCTGCGTAACGAATGCTTGAAGATCGGCGCGGCCGTCGCCGTCGTTGTCGGCCCATTTGATGTTGATATCAAGCGCGCTGTCGTAGATGCCATCACCGTTCTTATCGATCTGCATCACGTCCGCGACCTGATCGCCGCGCAGGTCGGTCGGCGACATATCGCCATTCTCATCCAGCCAACGCACGCGTTTGCCATTCCACCAGCGTTCGAGGATGTCGGGCTTTCCGTCGCCGTTGATATCGAGCCGGACGATCTCGTCGTCAGGCGTGGCAGACTTCAGCGCCGTCTTCCGCAGGTTTGTCTGCGCTACGAGTGGAGATGAGCTGATTAATAAAAGGAAGACGAAAAAAAGCTGTCGGATCGCTGTCATTAGAAACCGAACAAACCGTAGAACGCGCTGTTCTCGCCTGAACGGCTCCATGGGTCGCTGACCTTGCGACCGGCGTAGGACGCTTTGGTGGTGTAGCCGACCTTGCGGTTTTCGAGGCCGACAAGCGGCGTGTACCAGACCAGGTTCGGCATCTTGCAGCAGAGGTCGTTTGGCATAGCCTCGACGTTGATCGTCGCATCGTCAGCTTTGACGGCGTAGGTTCGATCCTTGTGTTCGAAATTGATCGGCGCGTTGCGAACTTCGACGATCTTGCCGAGCGATGCAGCGTACTTCTCTTTCAACGCACTCAACATCGCCTGGGCCTGCTCGGTGGAGGCGGAGGAGTCGATGATGACTTCCGACTGGCGGGCCGCGTTTTCTTCGGAGAGATTCGAAACGGAATTGACAATGGCCATGGCTCGAACGCCCGAGAGATCGACGCCCTGCCATTTTCCTGAGGTAACGTTCCAGGCCATCAATGCGTCGCGACCCGTCGTGACGACTTCGCCGTTGTAGTGACAGGCGCCGGCAAACACACTCGCCGTGCGCACTTCAACGTAGTCGCCGCGGACGCTCACATTTTCAGCCCGCGAACTGAAAACCAGCGCGCTCACCGCAACGATCATCGCCAACACTATTAAGAATCCTTTTCGCATCGCTTACCTCCAAAAACCTAGCCACAAAAAGGCACAAAAAACACAAGAGGCACAAAAAGCCAGAACCAGTAAAGATCCGCTTAAACCAGAACGCTCACCTTACGATACCAAAGAACAACATGTGGATCGAGCGATGAAAACGCGCTGCGAAAGAACATCACGGGATCGAGCGATGAAAACGCGCTACCAAAGAACAACACGGGGTCGAGCCCCACCCTGCCCAAATCCTTCTTGTGCCTTTTGTGTTCTCTTGTGCCTCTTTGTGGTTAAAGAGCAGAACTGTAGCACGACCGTCCTGGCCCACACTGGTGCGGGTCGACGCGGCCGTTGTCCGGCCCGATCACTTCCTGAGTCTCACAACACCAAACGTGGTTCGCGCCGTCAAGATATTCTTCCGCACTCGTCGCCAGCCGATCGAGCATGAAAAACTTTTTCGAACGCAGCGAGCCGCAGAAGGCCGATTGAAAAGGCGCAGCGATTTCACTTGATTCGTTTGCCATGATGTTTCTCCATTTACAAATCAGACTCCCGCCGCCTTCGACACGGCGCGACGCACCAGCGTTTGGGCCAATGGCACTTTGTACGCATTCTTATCGAGCGGCTTAGCTTCGGCGAGCGCTATCTTTCCGGCTTCCGCCAGCACGTCCGCATTCAACGTCTTGCCGACGAGATACTTCTCAGCGTCCGGAACACGCCACGGTATCGGCGCGACACCGCCGAGAACGATTCGCGCTGCACGCACCGTCTTGTTCGGCGCGAGCTGCACCGCCGCCGCAACTGAAGCAAGCGCGAAGTCGAGTGATTCACGCTCCTTGAATTTCAAGTAAGTCGAGCGCGAGGCCAGCGGTGACGCAGGCACAAAAACCTCGGTGATGATGTCGTCGTTCTGCAGTACGTTCTCACGACGAATGTTGCCTTCAGTCGGTAAGGTGAAAAACTTGTCGAGCGCAATCACGCGACGTCCTTTAGCGCCAACAACGGTGACGCGTGCGCCAAGCGCTAACAACATCGGAGCGAGATCCGAAGGATGCACGATGTACGACGGACCACCGGCGATAATCGCGTTGTACTTGTTCTCACCCGACGCGGCGTAACACTCAGTGCCGCCTTTCTTCAAACAGAACACTTCTTCGAGACGGAAGTACCAGCAGCGCGGGCGTTGACAGAGATTGCCGCCGACAGTGCCGAGGTTGCGAATCTGAGGCGTCGCGATCGAGTGGGCCGCTTCGGCGAGACCGGGAAAACTCTTGCGCACACCCTCGTGCTCTTCGAGTTCCGTCAACGTGACGAGCGCGCCAATAGTCAGTCCGCGGGCATTGAGCGTGATACTGTTCAGACCGCGGATGTTCTTGAGATTGACGAGACGCGCCGGCCGCGACGTGTAGTCTTTCATCGTCGTGAGCAAGTCCTGGCCACCGGCAATCGGTCGCGGTGCTTCGTCGATGTCGTTGTGCGGCGCCGCGGTGGCGAGCAGCTTCACCGCCTCATTGAGTGTCGCCGGGTTGGTCCATTCAAAGGATTTCATGCTTGTGTCCTCGACAGTGATCCGTTGCTCATCAGTCCCAGCAAAATCTTGTCGGGCGTGATTGGAAGTTCACGAACACGCACGCCCGTGGCGTTGAAGACAGCGTTCGCAAGTGCGCCGAGGGCGGGGATGTTGCAACCTTCGGCCATTCCGATTACCGCTTCGCGTTTATCTTCGTCATCGATGAGCGGAATCATCTCCGGCATCTCGAGCGTGCCTGGGATTTTGTAATCACCTAAGCCAGGATTGAGCTGCAGGCCGAGCTGCGCATCGATCACGCGGCCTTCCCACAACGCCTGGCCCAACGACTGAATCATGCCGCCGTTGATCTGGCTTTCGAACGTGAGCCGGTTCAACGGCAAACCGCCGTCCTGAATGTGGACCATCTTGATCGGTTTGACGTGGCCGGTTTCGACGTCGACCTCGACTTCCGCGAAACATACGCCGTGAACTCCGCGCGCCTGGAGATCCACGCGCCACTCGCCGTGACCCGTGATCCCCGCGGCGGGCAGTGAAGCGCAGGCTTCCTGCCAGCTCACCGAGCGACTACCCGCGCTAACTTTGCGGTCCGCAAAAACCACCTCTTCAGGTTTGGGATTGCCAAGCAGCGGAGCGACGCGTTCGGCGAGCAACAGTCGCGTTTTGATTGCGGCGTCTTTAACTGAAGGGGCGAGCGAGGGCGCGGTGGTCGATCCGCCGGACGGATTTGCGCCGCCGAGTTTTGAATTTCCGATGCGCTCAGTCACGTCTTTCATGCCGAGACCAAGCTCCTCAGCGACGATCGCGCGCGTGTATGTGCGCGTGCCCGTGCCGAGGTCCTGTGTGCCGACGGCGACGAGAACCGCACCATCGCGCGAGACAGTCACGTCAACTTTGCACTGGTTGTTTCCCGCGCCGCCCCAGATGCCGATGCCGACACCCATGCCGCGTTTGAATGGACCAGGATTGCCGCCCGCAATCGGGTTTCTTCGTGACCAGCCGATCTCGCTTGCGCCGCGATCCAACTGCCGGTGATAGACCTCGTCGCGCAAGTTTTTCTTACGGAACGCGACCGGATCCATCTTGATCTTGTGAGCGAGTTCGTCAACGAGCGACTCGGCCGCGAATGACGCCTGCGGGTATCCGGGCGCGCGCATCGCCACCGAAGAGTCTTCGTTTGTGTGCAGCGCGTAGATCTCGCGATACGTGTCACCCATCGTGTAGATGAATGGCTGGCCCGACTGTGAACCCTGGCCGATGCCGCCGAGACGATACTGCCGCGCCTGCATGGCCACGATCGTTCCGTCCTTCTTCACGCCCGCTCTCAGTTTCTGCCACGCTCCTGAGCGATTGCCCGCCATCACAAATTCGTCGTAGCGCGTGAGCATCATCTTCACCGGGGCTTTAGTCTGTTTGGAAAGGCGGCAGGCAAACATGCCTTCAATGCCGATACCAAACTTCGCTCCAAAACCACCACCCATGTGTTCGACACTCGCGGTGACAGCACTTTGCTGCAGACCGAGCTCTTTCGCCGCGTCTCCGGGGATCGTGAACGTGCCCTGCGTTGATGCGTAGATCGTCGCTTCCTCGCCGCCGCGGTAATCGACCACCATGCCGTGCGTCTCGAGACACACGTGATGAACACGCGAGCAGATGTACTCGGCTTCAACGATCTCGTCAGCCTTCGCGAACGCAGCTTCGACTTTCTGCGGGTCGCCGTTCTTCGCCTTCTCCTGAAGGTTGTTCTCCGTTTCGACTACTTTCGGCGCGCCGTCCTTGATCGCGTCCGCCGCATGGACCACATGT
>DATJKO010000386.1:0-6323 GCA_035491355.1 Pyrinomonadaceae bacterium | reverse complement strand
CCCGCTTGCGCCTGCACGTTCGAATGCGAGTAGTTGCACCAATAGGTCGAGTACGTCCGCGGCCTTTACCAGCCGCGACTCCAAACTTTTCCGCTGTTCGTAATCATCGTGGAGCGCGGCGTAGAGATCTCGTTTGAGATCGGCGATTACGTCATTGAACGCTCGCGTCTCCGCCTGCTTTCTGACGTCGGCGCCGAAATAGGTCGTTGCAATCCGCGGCATGTCGCCAACACGCACTTCGGCCCAATCGTGAAGCAACGCCATTCGCAGCACCTTTTCCACATCCACCGACACGCCACGTGCCAGCAATTCATCTGCCAGCAACATCCCGGCTACACAAACGCCAAACGAATGGGCCGCCACTGATTCAGTTCCATTTGGCAGCCCGCGCAAAGTCCAGCCGGTGCGATCGAGTCGTTTGAGACGCTGCAGTTCGATCAAGGTCGACAGCATAGACGCGAGTATAGCAGGACGAAACCGGTTATCGTGGGGCCTGCCCCGGTCGCACACGACTACTTTGTAGGGGATCTTGAACTTGGAAACTGTTGGCGCGCGTCCGTTTAGGCGCCGGCGTTTACCGGCAACCCGGATGCTCACAACCACAGGCTATTTCGGTCACGCCTGCGTCTTCCGCATCCTCGCAATACTTACTGCAATACTTGCTGTCCGCTCTTGCGTGGCAATCACAAACGCCGTGCGCGCACTTGTCTTGCTCTGCCATACCACCCTGCTTTCTAGATCTGGTGCGCCTTGATTATATCCGCTGAGAGACGGAGGAAACCAATCGCCGGCTACGGCTGCACCGGCGGCATCGTTGGCGGATTGCGCGGCAACAAATTCGTAGCGACGAGGCGCCACGTCGTAACCTCGCAACGAATGCGAACCCCCGGACTGTCGCTGTCGAACGACTCATCAACGGCCAGCGCGTCTGCTTTGAAGATTCCTTCACCGCAACGAACACCGCTGGCATCGTAAAACGTGACGACACCCGAGACGAAACTGTAGGAGATGCCGCTCGTGTTCTTGATGATGAGACGGACGTTGGTGACGGGTGAATCGGGAGTCCCGTTGAGCGCGGTCGTTCGTAGCGTAGCTTGCAACGCCGACACACCGTTCGCGTCGTGTGCCATTGCCGCCTCGTTCAACGGCACGCGTTTCTCGTCTGCGACGTTGTTAGTTTGTTGGGCGTGGATAGGTAACGATGTAAACAGAGCGGTGATCAGAACAGCAACAACCGCGGCGGCGAGTTTGCTCGTGAGCTTCATCTCATCTCCTTAACAGTTAATCGCGGACGACTGCGTAAATGAGGGCGTCGATCGTTTGCCCGTTCTTCGTAACACTCTTTCGTAAACGTGCTTCAAGCTGGTAACCGGCCTTTTCGAGTACGCGTGCTGACGCGGGGTTCCAGGAAAAGACGTGCGCATGCACGCGGCAGAGATCGTGTGTGGCGAAAGCATACTCCGTCACCGCTCGCAGAGCTTCGGTCGCGATGCCGCGGCCCCAGAACTCCTGGCCCAACCAGTATCCAATCTCCGCCGAACGGTGCTCCACATCATGCTGGATCGTGTAGCCGACACCGCCGATCGCTTCGTCGTTCAAAGCAATCGCGAAATTTGTCTGCGGATTAATGCCGACGACACTGTCGAGCCAGTTTCGCGCGTCGGCCTGCGTGTAAGGGTGGGGAAAACGATCGCGCAGATTAATCCAAACGTTTCGATTGTTGGCGTGACGTACGATCGAGTCGCGATCGCGCCACTCCCAACTCCGCACCGTACACGTTGTTAATTTGAACTCCACGAAGTTCTAAGACTCTATTCGCGGCAATAATGCGGCGCCGCGAGGCATGATGAAACCAGCACCGGCCCCACTCTGTTCCAGGGCCTGTTCGATCGTGCGGACCGGAACCATCCGCATTTTTTCAACTTGCTCGTCGCGCAACTCGGACACGAGACAAACGCGATGCTGTTCGGCTTTAGTCATCAGCGCCCAGGCAGTCTGGCCGTTCACTTCGTAACCCGTCCGCAACCGATTTTCAAGCGAGCGGGAGTCGCGCGAGTCGAACCACTTGAGAAAGTCCGAGCGGCCCAGTCCGTCGCGGCATTCGGCGAGCAGCACAATCGTACCGCCATCCTTGCAAGCGTGCGCGGCCATGTCGAGTGCTTTGTGCGCCTGAATCATGTTGATGTCGTACGGAAAGCCACCGCAACTCACAACGACGACGTCGCGCTTTTCTGAAATCGCAAGAGAGTGACGCTTCAGGTAATGATCGCAGGCGGCCCGATGAGCCGCGCGCCAATTACCGCAGAAGATACTTACCGCGCGATTGTTTTCGTCGACTATGGTATTGATGCCGAAAGCCGGCGGCGCCAGTTGCGCTATGCGTTCACACTCTTCATGGACCGCATTGCCGTCCAACAGTCCAGGTCCAACACCCGCCTTGCGTCCGCCGCGCTCGAAATCAAGCGCGAGCATGTGCGTGGCTTCGATCGTTTTCGCGGACGCGAGCCCCGGACTGATCGACTTACGGCCACCAGTGAAGCCCGCGAAGTAGTGAAAGTTGATCCCGCCGATGACTACTACCTTGGAAAACTCTCGCAACGCGGAATGGAGCTGCACCGGGACTCCACGCGCCGTCGTTCCAAGCGTGGAGAGCTTCGTTTCGTCGTACGCGTCATGGTCCAGCGTTCGAATTCGTTGGACGATAAACGACGTCAGCAGCTCGCGTTTCTCTTCTTCGGTGACGCGCCGGTGAATTCCAGTCGCAAAGATGACGGCGATGTTAGCCGCTGAAACGCCAGTCTGAACAAGGCGGCGTACGAGCAGGTTCACGATCTGCGCGCTGGCCGTCGCGCGCGTTGCGTCCGACACTACGAGCAAAACCGAATCATGGCTCGTAACGAGTTCGTCTAACGGCGGCGAGGCGACGGGTGAATCAAACGCAGCGCCGATCTGTACGTCCTTTAGCGGCGGGCCGGCCGTCGACTCATCGGTTATGACCGCGAATCGATCGTCATCAGCGACAAAATTTATCGAACCAGTTCCATAAGCAAGTGCGAATTCGCGAGCCATAGTCGAGGTCACACACCGAAATCAATGAGGGCTTTTTCTATGACATGCAACGACGCGAAATCCGACTCACCCGCAGTTCGTGCTTGCGCCAGCCACTGACGCAGTTGCCGCGCCTCCTGCATCGAGCCGATGCGACACGCGCCCGTCAAAGCCAACGTGACCAGCGAGTCAGGAGCACCGTGTGTGACGAGCGCGGCTTGCAATGCAGCCTGTTCTCGCAGGTCAAGTGTCAGTAAGAGATTAAGTTCCATCTGTTTACGAATGCCGAGAGCTTATTGCTTCTACTTTGTACTTTGAACTTTGCGCTTTGTTCGATATTGCTCCTGACTAAGTTCTACCCTCTCTCGGACCGAAAACACGCCGTACCCGCATGACAGAAATGAAATGTCTCGTCTTCGAAATCGGGAGTTTCCATCTGAATCGTGAGGTGATCGACGCCGAAACGATCGTGAAGCTTGGTGCGCAACTCCCGCAGCAAATCGGGTTGCGAGATGCTGTCGGCGTGAATCACGTGCGCACTCAACGCTTCGCGCCCGGAAGTGATCGTCCAAACGTGCAGGTCGTGCACATTCGCAACTCCGTCAGTCGCGAGAATCGCATCTTCAACCGCCGCCAGGTTGATATGCGCCGGGGTTCCTTCCAACAGCACGTTCGTCGACTCGCGAATCAACCTTACCGAGCCCCAGATGATCAGTAGCCCAATCACAACGCTGAAAAGCGCGTCCGCCGCGAACCAACCAAAAAGCGCCATACACGCACCCGCCAGGATCGCCGCCACTGAACCGAGCGCGTCTCCCATCACATGTATCCACGCGGCGCGAATGTTGAGATCGATCTCGTGACGACCGTGCAGTATCCACGCGCAGATCAGATTCACCGCCAGACCACCCGCGGCGACTACCATCATGGGCCCACTACGAACGATCGGCGGCTCAAGCCACCGCTCGTAAGCGCCGTAGAAGATCAACAGCGACATCACGACCAACGCCACGCCGTTCACGAGCGCGGCAACGATCTCGAGACGGTAGTAACCAAATGTCTTTTTGGAAGTTGCCGGACGAGAGCCAAACCAGACGGCAGTCAGCGCGAGGATGAGGGCCGCGACGTCCGTAAACATGTGACCAGCGTCGGCCAGTAGCGCTAGCGACCCGGTCCACCACGCTCCGACCACTTCCGCCACCATGTAGAGAGCGGTCAGTATCAACACCATACTCAAACGCTGCCAACCACTGGACGCGCTATGGTGATGGTTATGATTCGTACTCATATCCGTGCTCTGGCGGTGCGGAGAACACAGATTACACAGATATATGCAAACTATAAAGCAGTCAAATTAAAGGCGGTGTTGAACTGACGGTAAAGCTCGTTGTATTCGCGTAGCGCGAGTTCCATGACGCGGTGAAGCTCGTCAACATCGGCTACGTTTACCACGAGGTTGACGTTGCTGAGAAACGCGGCGTGCGCGTCCATCGTGCGCATCGATGGTGATATCAGCACGAAAAAGATGCGCCGGCGTTGCTGCGGACGCAGCACGTTGATCTCGCGAATCACAAAAGCCGATCCCTGTTCCGCCGGATCAAACTGCGGCTCGAGTAAGACGACATCCATCTTGTTGGACCGCATCGTTTCGACTGCCTGGCGTGTGTCTTCAGCGACGTAAACCTGATAACCGCTCTCCGTCAGCCCTCGCGCCACTGTCTCGCGATAAGCTTCAGCAGTGCAGACCAGGGCCTTGCGCTGGTCCCACGACGGTCTTGAGCCCGGCTTCTCAGGAGCGTGGTTAGTGCCCTTCGACAGTAACTCCATCAGCGCGCGCACCGAATCCTCGCTGATCGTCTCGCCGTTGGTACTGACCTTCGCGGCAGGCTCGTAGGCGCGGGCCGTGTTTGGTTCAAAACGCGGATGCTCAGTTGACGGCGATCCACCAACCGCAAGCGCGCCATGTTCCGACGCCGGACTCGCCACGCCGGAACTGACAGTCGCATTACACTTCGGACAACGAACATTGAATGGCCGTGCAGGCGACTTCTCCTCGTCAACCTGCAGGCGGGTCGCACATTTTTGACAAACGATGATCATGATGTGTTTCGGAGGCGGGACTATTCGATCATGCCGAGCATCGAACCGGAGTCGGACAACGAACCGACCGCCACGGCGTCGCCGTCACGGCGAATGAAGTCTTCAGCGGCCGTCATGCCTTTCAGCGAGAGCAGCAGGTTGTTTTGATTACTCGCAAATGCAAGTCCGTCTTCGAGCGACACGACGTTACTGTCGATCAATTCTTTAATGACTGTGTCGAAGTCTTGCATGCCGTCGAGTTTTCCATCGCGCATCGCGTCGAGCAGTGACTTGCCTTCAACTTCACCGACCTCGATGTACTCGCGGGTGCGCGGGCTCGAGCGCAGGATTTCAACTGCCGCAACTCGCCCGCTGTTGTCAGCTTTCGGAATCAGACGTTGCGAAACGATATAGCGAAACGTCTGCGCGAGTCTCGTGCGAATCACCTGCTCTTCGTTCTTCGGATAAAGACCGATGATGCGGTCGACTGTTTTCGACGCGTCGATCGTGTGCAGAGTTGAAAGGACGAGGTGACCCGTCTCCGCTGCTTCAAGTGCGATCTCGGTGGTTTCGAAGTCGCGCATCTCGCCAATCAGAATTACCTTCGGCGCCTGGCGCAAGGTGGCGCGTAACGCTGAGGGAAAGTCGCGCGTGTCGTGGCCGACTTCGCGCTGATTGATCGTCGAGGCTTTGGGGTTGTGCAGGTATTCGATCGGATCCTCGATCGTGACGACGTGGTAATGCTTCTTCTCGTTGATGATGTCGATGATCGCGGCCTGTGTGGAGCTTTTGCCCGAACCTGTTGGTCCGGTAACCAGCACCAGTCCGTTGCGCAATTCGGCAACGTCGGCCAATTGCGACGGCAGGCCGAGGCTCTTTATCGTGGGAATGTCTGTCGGGATCACGCGCATCACGATCGAGTACACGCCGCGCTGCTGAAAGATGTTGACGCGAAAGCGGGCGCGCGACGGCAGCGAGTAGCTCAGGTCGGCAGTTCCAGTCCGCGCGAGCCGTTCGGCGGCGTCGGGATTTCCGTGGATGAGCGTGAGCGCAATGATTTCGGTCTGGTAGGGCGAAAGCTTTTGCATCCCGAGAGGCTGCACGGGAGTGAGCTTGCCGTTGATTTCGACTTGCGGTGGTTGTCCGACGGAGAAATTAATGTCGCTGATCTTGTCAGACACCACCAACATTCGCTC
>DATJKO010000385.1:0-3286 GCA_035491355.1 Pyrinomonadaceae bacterium | reverse complement strand
CACATGAGAAGACGACCGTCTACTTCGGCGCCAACGTTCTTTTCAAGTCGTCCGACTTCGGCAAGACATGGGAACCGATCAGTCCGGACCTGACGACGAACGATCCTGAGAAACAGAAGGACGCCGGCGGTCCGGTCGCTGTCGAAAACACGACCGCCGAGTATCACACGACGATCATCACCATTGCCGAGTCTCCTGTTCAGAAAGGACAGATCTGGGTCGGCACCGATGACGGTAACCTTCAAGTCACTACTGACGGCGGTAAGAACTGGAACAACCTCGTCAAAAACGTTTCCGGTCTTGCCGCAAACTCGCCGGTCTCACACGTCGAGCCCTCGCGAACGAATGCGAACACGGCTTACGTTGCCTTCGAACGGCACATGTTCGACGACTTCAAGCCCTACATCTTCAAAACCACGGATGGCGGCAAGTCCTGGACCAGCATCGCGGGAAATCTGCCGGCGAAAGCGTATGTGCAGATCGTTCGTGAAGATCCGAAGAACACGAACCTGCTGTACGCGGGCACTGAGATCGGTCTGTTTGCGTCGTACGACGGCGGCAAGAACTGGATTCCGTTAAATCTGAAGAACCTGCCCAACGTCGCAGTGCACGACATCGTCGTGCATCCCCGCGAGAACGATCTTATTCTCGCGACGCACGGTCGCAGCCTGTGGATCTTCGACGACGCGACTGTGATTCAACAGATCACACCGCAGATTCTCGACAGCAGTGCTCACCTGTTTTCAGTGCGGCCTGGACTTCGTTTCACAAGCCGCTTCACGCGTTACGGCATCGGCGACAAAGTCTTCAATGGACCGAATCCCGCAGCCGGCGCGTTGATTACTTACTACCTGAAAGACAAGCTCGACGACAAAGCCGATTTCAAAATTCAGGTCTTCGATCGCGAAGGAAAACTCGTGCAGGATCTGGAACGGCCGGCGCGAGATAAGGGTCTGAATCGCATTACGTGGAACCTCCGACTCGGTGGGCCAGAAGTTCGTCGTCCACCAACGCCGGAACAGATCGCGTTTGGTGGCGGCTCGCGTGGTCCACAAGTGTTGCCGGGAACGTACACGGTGAAGCTGACCGTGGCCGGTAAGATTTACGAGCAACCGGTCGAAGTGAAGCTCGATCCGGGCATTGCGACGCCGACGGGCGAACTGCGGGAAGCACTCGACATGCAGATCAAACTGCGCGACATGCAGAACGTCATGAACCTGTCGTTGCGTTTTCTCGACAGCGTCAAAGAACAATTGAAGCAGTCACAAACGACGATGAAGAACCTCACGAAAGAGCCTGACAAGGATCTGATGAAGGCGCTCGAGGATTACCTCAAGGAAGTCGAAACGCTACAGAACAAACTGGCGGCGCGTGATGATGGTCTTGGATTCGCCGGCGTCTCGCAGGTCGCGGACGACATCGGGCAATTGTACTTTGCGCTGGATACGAACTTCGGGCCGACACGCGGGCAACGCGAGTATTTCGGTGAGATTGAGCCCGCGTATCGTGCTCGGATGGGGGATGTAAACAAGTTCCTGCGTGAGACGTTACCGCAGTGGAACGAGAAGCTGCGTGGCTGGGGCGCGCCGACGTTAACGACGCGCAAGCCGTTCGATTTCTAAACTCTGATTCTAAAGTTGACCGGCGTCCTTCTTGTCTGACGTCAGGCGGATGTTGCCGTTAATTCCCTTGGCCGTAATCGCGCTGCCGCCGTTGCCGATGCGTGCCGAGTAGTAACCGTGCTTCGGCTCGTCAACTGAAATCCAGGGCACTTGCGAAACAACTCGTCCATTCATGCCTTTCGCTTCGAGGCTGGCGTTGGTGCCGACAGCCAACTGCAACTCGATGTTGCCGTTGATACCCGCGAGCGTCACTCCATCCGAGTCGAGTTTGTCCATCGCCACGAAAATGTTTCCGTTAACACCGGAAAAGTTCGCGGTACCGGACGCTTGCGCAACGTTTATGCGGCCGTTTACACCCTTCATTTCGACTGAACCGTCGAGTTCGCCGACATCCACGGATCCGTTAACGCCCTTGGTGTAAAGAGATACCTGGCGTGGGAGTTTCAATGTGACTTTTTCGTGGGCTTCAGCACCAAAGAATCGTGAGAAGAATCCGCCGCTGGCTTTCTCGCCTTTGATGCGCAGACTGTTCGCCGTCGCGTCGATGTTGATCTGGCGGCGGTCAAGCGCTTCCTGGCCGTCGGCGATGCGCTCGATGTAAACCTCGGCGACTTTAATGTCGTAAGTTTCGACCTTTACAGATCCGTTCAGACCAATCAGTTCCACCTGGGCGCCGGGCGCAAGCTCGTACTTTTGGCGAATCTCCTGGCGCACGTCACCACCTTCATGGTGAGAAACCAGTGCTTTTATCTCGCTTCGCGTCGCAGCCGAGCGAACAACGACACCAGTGACAGCGGCAATAGCCACGAGAACGATGACAATTACTATGCGTTTCATAAGTTCCTGCCTTAGAAGGGGTGAAAACTGACTTCGGGGTCTCTAACGACAACCGTCAGAATTTTGTTTCGCCTGATTTCTCGGTGAAAAGGCTTTTAGATTACGTGGTTCCGTGTTTCAATTCAAACCCCTATGGCAGAACGGGATTCAAGGGACCTTAGAGTGTTGCTGGTTGAGGACGTAGAGGACACGCGCCTCTTCATGCGCCTTGCGCTCGAAGACCAGGGTTTCATCGTGTTCGAGGCCGAAGACGGCCAGGCTGCTGTCGCCAGCGCCGAGCGTGACACCCCTGACGTGATCCTGATGGACTTGACTCTGCCCCGCATGGACGGTTTCGCCGCCGCGAAGTTAATGCGGGAGAAACGCGAACTCCAGAACGTCCCCATTATCGCCGTCACTGCCCATCAGGAAACGGGTTTCCGTACCGACGCAAAGGAGTCAGGCTTCGACGCATACGTCACCAAACCGATCGACATCAATTCGCTTAAGGAACTGATCAACGGACTCATCTAAATGAGCGGCCAGCCAGGTATTACTCCCCAGACAATCGTCATTCGCGACATCGAAACCCTCGACGAGATGCATGAAGTGGAACAACTTCAGCGCGAGATCTGGGGCGTGTCGGACCTCGACGTGCTGCCCGCGCTGGCGCTGCGGCCGCAAAAGGAAGTCGGCGCGATCCTCATGGGTGCGTTCACGGGTGGCCGGATGGTGGGGTTCGTGTTTGGTTTTCCGGGAATACTGAACGGCGAAACGATCATTCACTCAGACATGCTGGGCGTCAGACCTGAGTATCGCTCGCAGAGCCTGGGTTACATGTTGAAGCT
>DATJKO010000384.1:0-4536 GCA_035491355.1 Pyrinomonadaceae bacterium | reverse complement strand
GAGGACCGGGATGGATCCACCTCTAGTGTACGAGTTATGGCGCCAGCCGTAGCGCTCGGTAGCTAAGTGGAGCATGGATAAACGCTGAATGCATCTAAGCGTGAAGCCAGACCCAAGATTAGACCTGCCAGTGAGACTCCTCGTAGACCACGAGGTTGATAGGGTGGATATGTAAGTGCAGTAATGTGCTCAGTTGACCACTACTAATCAGTCCCTAGGCTTGACCATAAAATTTACTCAAGCAACATGCTTCGCGCTTGCGCGTGAAGCTTGCCTTCAGTCGCTATTCGATTTTCTAAAAAGTTTTCCGGTGATTTTGTCGGCAGGGTCACACCCGTTCCCATCCCGAACACGGAAGTTAAGCCTGCTGGAGCCGATGGTACTGCGCGGGAAACTGCGTGGGAGAGTAGGAAGTCGCCGGGATTAATTTAAAAGGCCCGCTCAGGTTTTTCTTGAGCGGGCCTTTTCTTATCTACCCTTTCTCGGTCACAATCACGCGTATCAAGTTATGAAGGCCGCCGCCTGGATCAAACGTCTCGGATTCTGGGGATTCATGTTCTTCCTCGTGAAGGGCCTGCTCTGGCTCGTCGTCCCAACTCTCGTTGCGCTTTGGGCCACGAATTAACCCTACCTCAATACAGCGCGATGTTTGCTAAAGCCGCTTCCTTCAGCTTCGGGTTCTCCACCCACGACTTCGCCGAAACAAACGACACCTTATCGTAGATCAGCACGATCGTTCCCACTGACATGCGCTTGCTCAGCTCTCGAGCCGCGAACAGTGGGATGCGAATACAACCGTGACTCGCCGGCTCGGCGGGAACACTGTAGCTCCCGTGGATCGCAATCCCGCCGCTGATGAAATTCGCGTAATACATCCCAAGCGAGTTGTCTTCCCAGCCAACACCCTTCTCATAAACAAGGAAGCGACCGCGCGGCGTGTACGCAATACTAGTCTGACTGTCGTAAACGAATGGCTTGTCAGTGCCCGTCGAAACAGGCAGCACACGAACACTGCCTTTGCCGTCCAGCAGCAACAAAACCTGGCGATCGACGTCTACTTCGACATGCTCGTAATCGCCGTCGCGCGGCGACGGTTTCGCTGCACTTCGAATAGCTGCAATCTCATCGGCGCTGAGCCTGCCAGTCACCGTTCGGTGTTCCCACTTCTGAAAGGCTGTCAAGGCAAACTTCGTTGCCGGATCGAACACACCGTCAACCGGTCCAGTCCAGTAACCCAGATCGGCAAGCAATCGTTCAGCTTCACGAATCTCAACTCGCGTAACTAAACCAACACGCGCGATCTTCTGCGCCCTGACGGCAGGCGCTGTAACAAACAGCAGTAAACAAACGACGGCAAGGGCTCTCATAGAATTGACTCGTGACTGAATCACCCCAATAACTCCAACAGCTTATCGTAATCCACTGGCTTCACAAGATGTCCGTTGAACCCGGCTTCCTCCGACCTGCGTCGATCATCCTCCTGGCCCCAACCGGTCAGCGCGATGACGACGATGTCCTTGCCCCAGGGCTGTTCACGAACGCGCCGGCAGACTTCGTGTCCATCGATCTTCGGCAGTCCGATGTCCAGCAACACCACCTCCGGACGGTGCTTTTCAATCGCTTCAACCGCTTCTACTCCGTCGTGGGCCAGGTACGTCTTGTTGCCCGTGATCTCCAACAGCATCGCCAGCGAATCGGCCGAGTCTTTGTTGTCGTCGACGATTAGAATCCGTCGTGCTGCCGACGGCTCGAGCGTCGCCTCAGTTGCTGAAGTTGCAACCTTCGCTGGCGTCTGAAGTATCGGCAAACGAACCACGAATTCGCTGCCTTCGCCCTCGCCGGCACTTCGTGCTTCGATCGATCCGCCGTGCATTTCCGCCAATCGCTTGACCAGCGTCAGCCCGATGCCCAGTCCATCGTGCGAGCCGTAAGCGGAGCTGTCGACCTGCATGAACATATCAAAGATGCTATTCAGCTTGTCGGTCGGAATTCCGGCCCCGTTGTCTTTGACCGTCACTACGACCTCATCGGCGGCGCGCTTGGCGCTAAGCGAAATCTTCCCATTCGGTCTCGTGTACTTGCAACTATTATTCAGCAGATTACCAAACACCTGGGCCAATCGCGCGCGGTCGGCGTTTAGGTAAAGCGGCTCCTCCGGCAGATCGATCGTCAAGTTGTGATTCGCTGCGTCAATCAACGGACGCGCCACTTCGACAGCCTGTTGAATCACTGACGAAAGCTCGAGCTCACTGCGGCGCAACTCCAGCCGATCGTGCGTGATCCGATTCAGATCCATCAGGTCGTCAACTAGTCGGACCATCTGCTCCAATTGTCGCGCGATCGTGTCGTGCGCTCGTTTCAGCGTCTCGACGTCACCGTTCGAGCGTTTCACAACCTCGAGCATATTGCTCATGGGCGCGAGCGGGTTCCGGAGTTCGTGCGCGAGTGTCGCCAGGAACTCGTTCTTTCGCCGATCGTTCTGCGACAGGTCGGCAGCCAACCTTAGCAGGTGGTTCTCCAGTCGTTTTCGATCGCTGACGTCGCGCGCGATCTTCGAGGCCCCAATCACATTTCCAGCGTCATCTTTGATCGGCGAGATAGTCAGCGAAACTGTAATGCGTTGACCGTCGCGGCGGACGCGCTCCGTTTCGTAATTATCAATCCGCTGGCCCGCTTTCAAACTCGCAATGATCTCGTCCTCTTCGGCGAGCCGGTCGGACGGAATCACGAGTGAAATATGCTGGCCCACTACCTCTTCCGCGCTGAACCCAAACACCCGCTCAGCCGCGGCGTTCCAAGTCTGGATAATACCGTCGAGTGACTTGCCGACAATTGCATCGTTCGACGATTCGACAATCGACGCCAGCAGGCGAGCAGTATGCAGTTGGTTTGCTTTCTCAAATTCAGTCTGCCGTTGCACGGTAACGTCGCGAAAGATTAAAACGCATCCCGACACGTGACCCAGCTCGTTGCGAATCGGCGCGGCGCTGTCGTCAATCGGCGCTTCCGTGCCGTCTTTCTTGATCAGCACCGTATGGTTCGCGAGTCCGACGACCATTCCGTCGCGCAGCGCTCGCGTGGCCGGACTCTCCACGGGTTGCCGGGTAACCTCGTTGATGATCCGAAATACAGTCCCGAGTGGTTGGCCCACCGCGTCGTCCTGTGCCCAGCCGGTCAACGATTCGGCCACGCCGTTGATGTAGGTGATGCGTCCGTCGATATCGGTTGTGATCACGGCGTCGCCAATACTGCGCAACGTAACTCTGAACACCTCTCGGCTTTCGGTGACGCGTGCTTGCGCGGTGCGTGCTGCCTCACCAAAGACGATGATCAGGGAACACGTGAAAAGGTAGGCCACCAGCCCCACCTGGTTCGCGACGTCAGATATATCGAAATTATGACGGGGCGCAATGAATAGATAATGACATGCAGCGTAACCGAGGAGTGCGACTGGAATTGCTAGCCGGTATCCCGATAGCCACACGGCGGCCGCAACGGCGCCGAACAGAGTGACGAGCGGTAAAGAATCACCCATCAGCGGATCGAGCGCCCAACGCAGGAGTACGGCGATTACCAGCGCGACCGGGCCCAGCCCGTACGCTACAAACGAATTGCGCACCTTTGCTTCCATGTATTAGCCTTTGTGCCCTGGGGTTGGCGCCAAGAGTTTATACTGTCAGCCCGCTCAAAAAAACCGTGGAGAGAAAACATCATGCCGCAGCGTCACCATGCAGCAGTTGCCCTGATACTCATTACGTTGATCTGTGCAGCCGCAGTCTTTGCCCAGCAGCCGGCGGCGTCTCCCGCGGCGTCGCCCACACCGGATCCGAACGATCCCATTGTGCGCATCAAGGACGAAGGTTTGAAGCGGTCGCAGGTGATGGAAACTTTGAGCTATCTGACAGACGTGATCGGCCCACGTCTGACTGGTTCGCCAAACATGAAACGCGCGAACGAGTGGACGCGGGATCAACTCACAAAGTGGGGACTGCAAAATGCGCGACTCGAACCATGGGGGCCGTTCGGCCGCGGTTGGGTGTTGAAGAGTTTCTCGGCCGAGGTTATCGAGCCGCAATCGATACAGTTGATTGCCGCTCCCCTGGCGTGGTCGCCTGCAGTGAATCTTCCGCTGGCGGACGTCGTCGTTCTTGATGCAAAAGACGAAGCGGACCTGGCACGTTTCAAAGGTCAGTTGCGCGGGAAGATCGTTCTGCTTGGACCAGCACGCGAGGTTGAAACTGGATTCGATCCGATAGCGACTCGTCTGACCGAAAAACAACTCCTGGAGCTTGCTGATGCGGGCGAAGACAGCGAAGCCAGCTTTGCCGCGCGTTTGGCGAGTCCTCAAGTGCAGCAGTTCCTCAAGAACCGGATTTTCTTCGTAAAGCGATTGCAGTTCTTGAGTAGCGAGGGAACGGCGTTGATAGTTTCGCCAACCAACAGAGGTGATGGCGGAATTGTTTTCGCCGAAGAAGCTCTCGTGCCAGTTGACCTCGACCTGTCTTCGCCGTTGGCGACAGTGCGCAGCCTCTTTTT
>DATJKO010000383.1:0-1940 GCA_035491355.1 Pyrinomonadaceae bacterium | reverse complement strand
CTGAGCTTCTTTCTTTTCACTGTCTGGACTTGGAGTCGGAGCCGGTAACATCTTCGCTAAGAACGGATCCAACTTCTGAGCGAACTTGGTGGCTTCTTCAGGCGAGGCGAATTCGATTGCCACCAACGTCTCGGGAACGTCTGGTTTTGAGTTCCATCCCGCGAAGAGCAACCGCGACGACATAACGTCGTCGGCATTCGCGTTCAGCCATTTGATAAGTGTTCTAAATTCCTTTGGTGGTCCAGCGAGCTTCAGAATCGGCTCGAGGATCTCGTTCACCGAGTTTGACCTGATTAGTTGACCGACAGATCTGACTTCGCCGTACACGCGGTAAGTGTCGGCAGCGATCAAGGTGTCGAACGTTGGTGGCGGCGGCGTTGGCGCTGGCGCTGGTGTAGCGACGGGTGACGGTGGCGTCTTCGCCGGCGTCTGCCGTTTTGTCTGGGCAGCAGCGGACGCGGCGATTGCGATTACGATGACTAATGAGAGTGCAATTGAAGCCGGCAGTTTGAGGATCATTACTAGAATTACCTTAACAGAGATGGTACGGAATAATTTCGTTCGGCGACTCGCTTCCAGACTTTGTTCTCGCCTTCCACGCGAATCAATTCGCTCACATATTTGAACGCGGCCGCATACGCGGCTTGCATGTCAGCTGCGGTCCTGGCGGAAGCGAGTCGTTGGTCAATTATATCGACTGTCAGCGGCTTGGTTTCAGTCGACCGCGGGAGCGTTGCCCCTTCGCCTGCGACATAAAGCGCCAAGCCTTCGGTTAACCAGCGGGGCGTTTGGCCGCCGCCTATCGAGTCGACGATCACATGTACGAGTTCGTGGCGCAACGTTGTTTCGAGAATCCGTCGCTTTTTGAGCAGCGACAATGGTTGTAGTTCGATGCGGTTGTTCTTCGTTGCGGCTGCGGCCCACGCAGGCATGCCGGTGCGACCGGTAAAATCGCCGGTCGTTTCGTTGATGATGACTTCGAGCTGCGGCAGTGAACCGTTCCCGCCCGCACGACGCAGGACCTGTGCTCGCGATGATTCGACAAGATTCAACAACGCCGTCACTTCGTTTCCGTCGAGGTCTTTCGGGAAAGTCACGCGGAAGTGCTCGCTCCGCAGCGAGCGAGTGCTACTGATCGGCATCGCTCGCGACCCGATGCTGGTGCCGGGGAAGTACTTCCCCAGAATCTGCCGGTGCGTGAATCCTCGTTGGGCCATTACGTGCGCTCCCTCCTGGCACAAACCGAGTCCATGCCCGAAGCCACTGCCGCGAAAGACAAACGCCGATCCGGAGTGTGAAATCGTAAACCGCGAGCTCTTCAAAAGACTCCAACCGAGAGCGCGGCCGACGATCAGCTTGAAATCCCAGCCATTAACGAGGCGGCGCCGATCACCGGTGATGGACACCAACTCGGCGCGCCCGGTTCCGTCGTAACGAGCAACTGAAACATCGCGAATTGTCTCGCCGACATCTGTCCGAGGATCACTGCGGAGGGCCTTCACCATTCGATCGGTGGCAATCGTGTCTGTCCAGCGGCTGTGTGCTTCCGAGTCGCAGAAGTCGTCGCGCACGCCTTGCAAATACGGGCGGCCGCCAGTGCCCCAAAGAGTGCGGATGTTAGCGGTCATACCGCCGCATGAGGCGCCGAAGTAGGAGTCGACGATTTGGCCTTCTTCGTCGCGCATTGCCATGCCGGCGGTTGCTTTCACAGCGCCAGTGATTGCAGCTCGAGTGGCGGACGCTTCAAAACGCTGGCAGTGCGTCGTACTGCAAAAGTCGTAGCCGTCTTGCGCGTGACGTTTGAGGTTCTTCAACGCGTAAGTGCGCGCGGCGATCGCGAGCGCCTTCAAAGCCTCCGGTTGATCTTCCGTGCTGCCTTCAGTTGCAACAACACGCTCGACGTAGTTTTCGAGTGGCATGCGTTGCGTCACGTTCTCGCT
>DATJKO010000382.1:0-8099 GCA_035491355.1 Pyrinomonadaceae bacterium | reverse complement strand
TGGGATCCCTCTTTTCGGACTGAAGGCGAAGACGTTTCGACAGCGCTGTTCTACGGCCTCGGCGCTGATGGAACTGTGGGCGCGAACAAGAACTCAATCAAGATTATCGGCCACGAGACGAATCGGTTCGTGCAGGGCTACTTCGTTTACGATTCAAAGAAATCGGGCGCCATCACAGTTTCGCATTTGCGCACGAGCCCGCGGCCAATCCGGTCTGCGTATTTAATCGAGCGTGCGGGTTTCGTGGCGTGCCACCAGTTTGACTTCATCGACAAGATCGACATGCTCGAATTAGCTGCTCCGGGAGCGGTGTTTCTGTTGAATGCACCGGGAGAGGCGAGTGGAGTTTGGGAACGGTTGCCGCGGGAGATGCAGCAACAACTGATCGACAAGCGGATTCGTTTCTTCGTGATCGACGCTTACGCACTGGCGAAACAAGCAGGCATGGGCGGGCGCATCAACACGATCATGCAAACCTGCTTCTTCGGCATCTCCGGCGTGCTGCCCCCCGACGAAGCAATCGCGCACATCAAGAAGTCGATCGAAAAGACGTACGGCAAACGTGGACCGGAGGTCGTCCGGCGCAACTGCGAAGTCGTTGATTTGGCGCTCGCTCATTTGACCGAGGTTCCAATACCGGACGCAGTTTCGGCGACGCGAACGCGGCCGCCGCTGGTCTCACAACTTGCACCGGACTTCGTGCAGAAAGTCAGCGCGGTAATGATGGCCGGCAAAGGGGATCTACTTCCGGTCAGCGCTTTTCCGGTTGATGGAACGTGGCCAGTTGGCACGGCAAAGTGGGAGAAGCGAAATCTCGCGCTCGAGATACCGGTTTGGGATGCGAAGATCTGTATTCAGTGCAACCAGTGCGCACTCGTGTGCCCGCACGCGGCAATACGCGCCAAGGTTTATGAGGAGCCCGCGCTCGCGACTGCGCCGGGAACCTTCAAATCGATTGGCTACAAAGGCGCCGAATACAAAGGAAAGATGTTTACGATTCAGGTCGCGCCGGAAGACTGCACCGGCTGCAACCTCTGTGTGAACGTTTGTCCGGCGAAGGATCGGACCAACCCGAAACACAAAGCAATCAACATGGAACCGCAGGCGCCCTTACGTGACGCGGAACGTTCCAACTACGACTTCTTCCTGAATCTGCCGGAGCTGGATCGCGCCGCCGTCGTGCGTCTCGATCACAAGGGTTCACAGTTTCTCGAACCGTTGTTTGAGTATTCCGGCGCCTGCGCCGGCTGCGGCGAAACTCCGTATCTCAAACTGCTGACGCAACTGTTCGGCGACCGGTTACTGATCGCGAACGCGACAGGCTGTTCATCGATCTATGGAGGTAATCTGCCGACCACGCCGTACACGACAAACCGCGACGGACGTGGACCGGCATGGTCCAATTCCCTGTTCGAAGACAACGCCGAGTTTGGTTTCGGTTTCCGGCTCGCGATCGACGCCCACACTGCTGCGATTCACACGCTGTTAAAACGTCTCGCGCCAAACATCGGCGAAACGCTGGTGACTGAGTTAGTGGAGGCAAACCAGGACACCGAAGCGGGGATCAGCGCGCAACGCGAACGAGTTCAAGTATTGCGAACTAAGCTTGCGGGAGTGCAACTCCCGGAAGCCCGACACCTCGAATCACTCGCCGACTATCTCGTCAGGAAGAGCGTTTGGCTCGTCGGCGGTGACGGGTGGGCTTACGACATTGACTACGGCGGACTCGATCACGTTCTTGCCAATCGCCGCGACGTCAATATTCTCGTACTCGACACTGAAGTCTATTCAAACACGGGCGGACAGCAATCGAAGGCTACGCCCCTGGGCGCCTCAGCGAAGTTTGCTGCTTCCGGGAAATCGGTCGGGAAGAAAGATCTCGGGTTGTTGGCGAACATGTACGGGCATGTTTACGTGGCTCGGGTCGCGTTCGGCGCCAAGATGCTGCAAACGGTCCAGGCGTTTCGCGAGGCCGAAGCTTACCGTGGCCCATCGCTGATCATCGCCTACAGTCACTGCATCGCGCACGGCTACGACATGGCCCAGGGCGCGGCGCAACAAAAGCTCGCCGTCGAGTCGGGAGTCTGGCCGCTTTACCGCTTCGATCCCAACCGCATCGCGAAGGGTGAACCGCCGCTCCAGCTCGACTATGGACCGCCAAAAGCGAAGGTCGCCGATTACATGCGCAACGAATCGCGCTTCCGAGTGATTGAGCGCGCCGATCCTGCCCGCTTCAAATACTTCCTGGAAAAGGCGCAGGCCGCAGCTGAAAGACGTTACTCCGTCTACCAGCAGCTTGCCGGGATGAAGGTACCGGCGTTCGAGAAGACAGGTGAAAACGGTGGAAACGTTGAAAACGGTGAAAATGGAAAACCGGAGGATGGCAAATGAATCTCGCTTCGACTTACATGGGCCTGCAATTGCGGAACCCGTTGATTGTCGGCGCCGGTCCATTGACCGGCGACTTCGATAACGTCCGAGAGCTCGAGGACCAGGGCGCCGCGGCTCTCGTCCTGCCATCACTGTTCGAGGAAGACATCACGTCGGAAGCGTTCTCTGAGTTTTTTTCCTACGACTCCTACGGCGATTCGTTTCCCGAAGCTACGAGTTACGCGCCCGATCCAGAGTCAGCGCCTGGGCCCGACTCATATCTCGAGCATTTGCGTCGCGTGAAGCAAGCGGTCGGCATTCCAGTGATTGGCTCGTTGAATGGAAGCACTCCCGGTGGGTGGCTCTGGTACGCAAAATTGATGGAGGAAGCAGGCGCTGATGCGATTGAGCTGCACCTTTATCATGCCGCGAGTGATCCCGAACTCAGTGGCGCCAAAGTCGAAGACCACATGCTTCAGATAGTTACTTCGGTCAAAGGCGAAGTGAAAATTCCAGTCGCCGTTAAGCTGTCGCCATTGTTTAGCGCCTTTGCCAACTTCGCGTTGCGTGTCGATGCAGCAGGCGCGAACGCGCTCGTGTTGTTTACGCGCTTTCACAAGATCGACTTCGATGTCATCGAGTTGGAGGTGTTGCGACGCGTCGAGTATTCGACGTCGGCCGAACTCGATATGCGACTTCGCGGAGTAGCGGCACTCGCGGGACGCGTTCGAGGGTCACTTGCGATCACCGGCGGAGTTCACACCGCGCTCGACGTGATCAAGGGCACGATGGCCGGCGCTCATGCGCTGCAAACAGTTTCGGCTGTCATGCGGCATGGCCCGTCACATTTACAGAAAGTGCTCTCGGAAATCGAAGCGTGGATGATCGCGAACGAGTGGACTTCTCTCGAGGAAATGAGAGGCAACCTGAGCTTCCAAAGGATTCCCAATCCCGCTGTCTACGAACGCGAGACGTTCAGACGCATGTTTTCAGTAAGTGTGCACTAAGACTTAAGAGGAGAACGCTGTGATTCCTGGACCCGGTTTTTCCATAATCCAAAGTGTGCTGCACCCAACCGACTTTTCGGAGGGCAGCCTGGTTGCTTTTAACCATGCACTGAAGGCCGCCCTGTCCGCCAAAGCCGAACTCACTCTACTGCACGTTTCTACCGACACGGATTTAAAGTGGTCGGACTTTCCCGGCGTGCGCCAGACTCTCGAACGCTGGGGCGCATTACCGCCGGGAAGTCAGAAATCAGCAGTGGCTGAACTTGGTATTAATGCACGAAAGATTGTGGCCAAAGAATCCGACCCGGTTGACGCGGTCATCGATTATCTCGAACACCATCCGACGGATTTGATCGTGCTCTCGACGAGTCAACGCGACGGCCGCATTCCCTGGCTTGGGAAATCAGTGGCCTCGCCGGTCACACTCAAAGCCGGTGAGATGACGCTCTTGATCCCGGGCGACGTGGAAGGGTTTGTATCTGCAAAAGACGGATCCGCGAGTCTGAAGAAGATCCTGATTCCGATCGCCCGCACACCCCGCCCCGAGCCGGCGCTGAAAGCAGCGGCGCGGTTCATTAGCAAGTTTCCGACTGCCGACGGCACCGGAACTTTCATGATCCTTCACGTGGGCACGCCTAACACGATGCCGGCGGTGAAGTATCCCGAAGTAAACGGCTGGACGTGGCAGAAAGAGATTCGCACCGGCGAAACGATCGATACGATTGTGAAGACTGCGAAGGAGTTCGAGGCCGATCTGATCGTGATGGCTACCGACGGCCGCAACGGTTTCCTTGATGGTCTGCGCGGCAGTCACAGTGAAAGAATCCTGCGCTACGGCGCCGCACCGTTACTGACGATCCCGATCGGCTCGCGCATCTCCCGTCATCTCATATAGTGCGCCGCAGATCAGTCATTGCTTCCTGACTTGTTTGCAGGAGTCCCTTGCCCGGTCGATCCAGATCGGCAATCAGGTAGAAAACGGACGAGAATCCGATGACCAGCGCCAGCCCCGCGAGTGAACGCCTGCTCTTCGCCAAACCAGACTGATAGCCAAGCATCACCATCACCAGGATCAGCAGGAAGTAGAGAACGATCCAAATTATTCCGGGCACCCGACCGCGTATTCCGGCCATGACCCGCGTGGCATGCAAATCGATTACCTCGTTGAGTGATTGAATGAACAGACTGGTGATCACGTTTTTCTCTTTCTCCGCTGCTGTTATCGCCACTGCCCAGAGACGTCGATGGATCTCTTCCGACTTCGCCAGCCCTTCTTCGAGCTTGCCGTGCTGAACTGCATCAAGTCTGACATCGACGTATTCGCGGAGTAGATTTTGGGACTCAGTGCGCATCGGCTCACTCAACATTGCGGCGCGAAGGTAACAAGTTCCGATCGCATTAGCTTCCTGCAACAGGATCTGCCGCCGAGCTTCAAACCTCGCGCCGGCAAGTCCAAAAGTGAACGCGAGCATGAAGGCCAGCAACCCGAGTGTGCCACCCACCATGGCGCCAACCGGCGCTTCTTTCTCTTGCGCTTCTTGCCGCTGCCGGTAATCCGCGAGTCGACGACCGATCTCCACCGAAAGAAGTGCGATGCCGATCGTGATCGGTAGCAGAGACCAGAGCGGAAAGCGATCGAGCAGTGTGATTAATTCCATCGGCGTCCTTCAACTGGAAATGCGACTTAACGCGAGCGCGACAACGATCGTCGTAATGATTGTGACGAGCCCGGGCAGCATGAAGCTGTGATTCAGTAGATACTTGCCGATCTTCGTCGTGCCTGTTTGATCGAAGGACACGGCGGCCAACAACGTAGTGTACGTCGGCAGGAAGAAGATCCCATTTGTGGCTGGATACAAGGCTGCGAGCGTTGCGGCCGGTAAGTTCAACGCTATACCAACAGGCAGCAGTATCGAGATTCAATGGGCTACTCGCCCTTGATGTCGGCCCTGTCCTTGATGCCCGGAACCGCTGCGATCATGGCATCGATCGTGACGGCGCCCGAAGTGTAAGCGGCCTGTGTACCGCCGGCGATGGTGCCCCGGTGCCAGAATGACAACGTTTGGTTTCTATGGTTGTGCTCCAGCGTACTGCCACGTTCCCAGAGTCAGGAGCAGGACGAATAGAACCGGAATTCTGTTGCGGTGGACCATCGTTAATCTCCAGTCAGTATGCTTTCAGGCCTGCCGACCGAAACTGCTCGCAAACGCGCTTAACAACTTCGGGCGCCGGCGATTGAGCATCTTTGAGGGCGTAATTGAGACCGAGCTTCTCCCATTTGTAGCGACCCATTTGATGAAACGGCAGTACATCTACGCGTTCGACATTTCCCAGTCCTGCCACAAAGCCGGCGAGGTGGTTGATGTCGCCTTCGTCGTCCGTCAGATCCGGCACCAGGACGTAACGCAGCCAGATTGGGCGACGGCGCTGGGCGAGACGCCGCGCAAAATCGAGCACTGGACCAATGTCCTTTCCGACCAGATGTTTGTGACGTTCCGGATCCCACGATTTGATATCCAACAGCACCAGATCGATCTGCTCGAGCTCTTCATCGGACAATCGCTCGCCGAGATATCCATTGGTGTCGAGTGCCGTGTGAATCCCCATCTCCTTTGCGGCGCTCATAAGACGCGCAGCAAAGCGGTCCTGCATCAGCGGCTCGCCACCACTCAACGTGAATCCGCCGGCCATGATCTTCAATCCATGCCGGTACTTGTTTAACTCCGCGACTGCTCGATCCAGCGGCACCGCCATGCCGTTCATCATGTTCCACGTGTCGGGGTTGTGGCAGTAAACACAACGAAACTGACAGCCCGCCGTCCACGCGACGAGGCGAATGCCTGGACCATCAACTGCCGAACCAGTAGTGAATGAATGCAGGAAACCAGTGTCGCCGGTTTCCAATGCTTTCTTGACGACAGACTCCGGAACGTTCTTGCTCAGGTCGGTGCGAAGCTCGAACGGACTCGAACCTTCCAACGGCACAGTGTCTGTGTCAGTCCGCTCGATCATTGCTACGCCCCATGAAACGTTCGATTGATGACGTCCATCTGCTGCTCCCGGGACAAGCGCACGAAGTTCACCGCGTATCCGGAAACACGTATCGTCAGGTTGGGATACTTGTCGGGATGGTCCATTGCGTCCTCGAGCAGCTCGCGATTAAGCACGTTGACGTTCATGTGGTAGCCCGTGCCGCTAAAGAATGCGTCGAGTATGCCGCGGAGGTTGTCGATGCGATCTTCATTGATGCGCCCGAGACCTTCCGGCACCAGCGACGCCGTCAACGAAATCCCGTCGGCCGCATCGCGATAGGGAATCTTCGCGACTGAAGCCGCCGACGCGTGGAGGCCATGCACGTCGCGTCCATGCATCGGATTGGCGCCTGGAGCGAATGGTTCTCCCTGCCGCCGGCCGTCCGGAGTATTGCCGGTGTTCTTGCCGTAGACGACGTTCGAGGTGATCGTCAGGACCGATTGCGTGTGCTGAGCGTGACGGTAAGTCGGATACTTCCTCAACTTGCTCATGAACGTGCTCACAACCCACGACGCAAATTGATCGACCTGGTTATCGTTGTTGCCAAACTTCGGAAACTCACCTTCGGTTTCGTAATCGACGATCAGGCCAGTCTCATCGCGCACAGCCCGCACTTTCGCATAACGAATGGCTGACAAACTGTCCGCCACTACCGAAAGACCCGCGACGCCGAACGCCATCGTCCGCACCGGCGCGTAATCGTGCAGCGCCATTTCGATCCGCTCGTAGGCATACTTGTCGTGCATGTAGTGAATGATGTTCATCGCATTCACATACACGCCGGCCAACCACTCCATCGTCTTTTCAAACTTGCCGAGCACGTCGTCGAAATCCAGATACTCGCCCTGCGCTGCTCCGCGAGCAGGCGCAACCTGTTTGCCGGTGATTTCATCGCGACCGCCGTTAATGGCGTACAACAGACACTTCGCCAGGTTCGCGCGCGCGCCAAAAAACTGCATCTGCTTGCCGACGAGCATGGGCGAAACACAGCAGGCGATCGCCCCGTCGTCTCCCCAGGCACTGCGCATGATCTCGTCGCTCTCGAACTGAATCGAGCTCGTTTCGATCGCGACCTTCGCGGAGAAACTGCGGAATCCTTCGGGCAGGCGCGGTGAGTACCAGATCGTCAGGTTGGGTTCCGGCGCTGGTCCAAGGTTGAAGAGCGTTTGCAGGTAACGAAAGCTGGTCTTCGACACGAGCGGACGTCCGTCGTCGCCCATGCCGCCGATTGACTCAGTGACCCACGTCGGATCGCCCGCGAACAACTCGTCATACTCCGGCGTTCGCAGGAAACGCACGATGCGCAGCTTGATCACAAAGTCGTCGATGATCTCCTGTGCCCGTTCCTCCGTGAGCGCTCCAGATTTCAGATCGCGTTCGAAGTAGATATCGAGGAAGGTTGACGTGCGGCCGAGTGACATCGCGGCGCCGTTCTGCTCTTTCACGGCGGCGAGGTAGCCGAAGTACAGCCACTGCACCGCCTCTCGAGCCGTTTGCGCCGGAACGGAGATGTCGAAGCCGTAGTTCGCGGCCATTTGTTGCAATTCTTTGAGAGCGCGAATCTGTTCGCTCAGCTCTTCGCGATCGCGAATGATGTCGTCCGTCGACATCAGCGGATCGAGTGCGGTTTTTTCCTTCTGCTTCTCTTCGATGAGACGGGTTACACCATAAAGCGCGACGCGACGGTAG
>DATJKO010000381.1:0-4804 GCA_035491355.1 Pyrinomonadaceae bacterium | reverse complement strand
ATTCGGTGATCAGTAAGCCCGACGCCGGTGCGCCTGAAATACCGGATTACAATCGACTCTTCTCAACGAAGCAGAGTTGGCGTGACCTCGAAGGTTACTACACGCGATTTGGAGAAGTCAGCGAACTTTTGAAAGCGGTCGACGATCGCTACGTCATTGTCGCTTCCGGCGACGAGATGTCGTTTCGTTTCCCCGAACAGCCGGCCCCACCTGCGGGTTACCTCCGTGATTTCATTATCATGGGAGACGGGTGGATCAAGGACGGCGACTATAATTCAACTTTCTCGCGGACGGTTTTGCCACTGCCGCACCACGGACAACAGGAATACGAAACACCGCCCGGAAAACTTGAAGACGAGTTTGTCTATCGTCGCTTTCCGCAAGACTGGCAGACATACCACACGCGCTATGTGGCGCCCGATGTTTTCCGAAACGTGTTAAGGTTTAAAGCAACTAGATGATACGCGGTAAATTCCCCCGGATTCTGTTACTCATCGTGTTCGTTGCGCTGCTTGCAGCGCCGGTCGTCATCAAACGATTAGCTGCACGGCGCGAGGCAGCGAACGCGGTGCGCGACGCTTCGAGCGCGCTCACGCGTTACGGCTTCTATCTTCAGGAAGTCGGTCAGGCATCGCAGGCGAACTTCATTCACCAGGCGCCGACACTCGATAAACAGTTGAACCACATCATGCCGCAAGTCGCATCGATGGGTGCGGGCGTGTCGATCGTCGATTTCGATCGCGACGGTTGGTCAGACATCTATGTGACGAACAGCGGTGAGGGAAGTAAGAACGCGCTCTTCCGCAACCTGACCGACGGTTCTTTCAAAGACGTGGCGGCGGATCTCGGAATCGCGGACGTTAACCAGGCCGGCACCGGCGTTTCGATGGGCGCAGTATGGGGCGACTACGACAACGACGGTTACGAAGATCTGTTTCTCTACAAGTGGGGCAAGCCGGAACTCTTTCACAACGACGCCGGACAGAAGTTCACGCGCGTCACTGATAAAGCGAAGCTGCCTGAGTGGGTCAACGCCAACACCGCTATTTGGTTCGACTACGATCGCGATGGACGATTAGATCTATTTCTCGGCGGCTATTATTCGGAAGACGTAAACCTCTGGCATCTCAAGACGACGAGGATGATGCCGGAGAGTTTCGAGTACGCGAAAAATGGCGGGCGCAAGTATCTGTTCCGCAATCTCGGCGACGGACTGTTTGAAGAGGTGAGTCAGAAGATCGGGATCGATACCCGGCGTTGGGCATTGGCCGCGGCTGCTGCCGACTTGCGTGGCACTGGCAACATGGATCTGTTCATTGCCAACGACTACGGCATCTCTGAACTATATTTCAATGACGGCAAACAGTTTCGCGAAGCCGGTAAAGACACCGGCGTCGGCTTCTCGCCGAAGAGCGGAATGAATGCGTCGATCGGCGACATACTCAACCAGGGCCGTTACTCGATCTACGTCTCGAACATCTCCGAAGAAGGCGTGCTGATCCAGGGCAACAATCTTTGGGTGCCGCGTGAAGGAACGAACGGCGACTCCGTTCGTTACGACAATCTCGCGCGCGCAATGGATGTCGAAATAGGAGGCTGGAGTTTCGGTGCGCAGTTCGGCGATTTGAACAACGACGGCACGCTCGATCTTTATCTCGTCAACGGTTATATCTCCGCGAATCGCGATCTGAACTACTGGTACGACTTCTCGAAGATCGCCGGCGGCAACTCGACGATCATCTCCGACGCTGCGCATTGGCCGGCGATGGACGGGCGCAGTTTGTCTGGTTATCAACAGAAGAAAGTCTGGCTTAACGACGGCGCCGGTAAGTTTGTAGACGTCGCGCAGGCGGTGGGTGCGAGTGACGTTTATGACGGTCGCGCGGTGGCGATGGTCGATTTGTGGAATCGCGGCGTGCTCGACGTTGTAGTCGCGAATCAAAAAGGTCCGATGCTGATCTACAAGAACAACGTCAGTCCCGAAAACAAGTGGATCGAATTTGAGCTTGAGGGCTCCGCGAGCAATCGCAGCGCAATCGGCGCGCAGGTGCGATTGTTTTGGAACGGCCGGCAACAGGTGCAGAGTGTTTCGGGCGGCAGTGGTTTCTGTTCGCAGAACCAGCGTCGGTTACACTTCGGTGTCGGCAAGAACCCGCAACTCGACAAAGCAGAGATTCGCTGGCCTTCTGGTAAAGTTGAGACGATCGAAAAGCCCGCGGTTGGACAAACGTACAAGATCAAGGAGTCTGCATGAGCCAGTCAGCCTCGCAGCCGATTGACGCAGCTATTCTTGGCGGAACGAAACGTCGAAAGCTCAGTCTCGACAATCGCTACATCGCGCCACTCTTCATCACGTTCATCCTGGTCGTCGGCAATTTCGCTTACGGGATTCTCGAGAGTTATGAAAAGACCGGCATCGCGATCGTGGTCGCGCTTGTTGCCGAGCTGGTTTTGGGACGAATCTTTTTCGGCAAGTGGCTGAACCTGGCGAGCGCGTACATCAGCGGAATCAGTTGCGGCATTCTCGTTCGTTCGCCGGCGCTGTGGCCCTTCGCGCTCGCGAGTTTGCTTTCGATCATGTCGAAGTACGTGTTGCGAGTGAAGGGACGGCATTTGTGGAACCCTTCGAACTTCGGCATCTGCGCGTTGCTGTTTCTGGCGCCTGAGACAGTCGCAGCGTTGAGCGTTCAGTGGGGCAACTTCAAGTGGCCGCTGATCGTGATCTGGACGCTGGGCACTATCATCATCTGGCGCGCGAAACGTATTCACATCAGCGCCACGTACGTTGCCTCATTCTTTGCGTTCTCTTTCCTGCGCAGTTACATCACCGGCGATTCGTGGTGGGCGGAAGTCGCGCCGATCACCGGGCCGATGTATCAACTCTTCGTGTTCTTCATGGTTACGGATCCCAAAACGACGGTTAAATCGAAAAAGTGGCAATGCATCGTTGTGTTCATAGTGGCGTTTGTAGAGATGTTGCTGCGGCTCAATCACGTGGTACACGCGCCGCTGTACGCGCTGTTTCTGGTTGGACCAGCGGCGATGCTGATCGAGATCTGGCTCGAGTCGCGTCGTCCGGCGGTGCTGCAAGAGTCCAACGCCACATGATTCTCAAAGACCCGCGTTACAGCCTGGCGCTGCTATGTCTTGTCGTGTTGCTTTCGGCTTGTAAGCAACCCGTTGCTGTTGCTCCACCTTCCGCGGCGCCAGGCGAACAGGCCGCAGCGCCGTCGCCGTCTCCGAGTCCGACACCACCACGTCCTTCCGGCGCAATCGAATACACCGACGTCAGTGCCGAAGCTGGTATTCGCTTCAAACACAACAGCGGCGCGTTTGGGAAAAAATATCTGCCCGAAACGATCGGTGCGGGCGGCGCATTCCTCGATTACGACAACGACGGTTGGCAGGACATCTTCCTCGTTAACTCGAAGGACTGGACGGAGTCGAAACGTCGTTCGTTTTCCGCTCTCTATCACAACAACAAAGACGGCACGTTTACCGACGTGACGCATCAGGTCGGACTCGGCGTCGAGATGTACGGCATCGGTGTAGCCGTAGCTGATTACGACAACGATGGCAACGAAGACATCTACGTCACCTGCATCGGTGCGAATCACCTGTTTCGGAATCTCGGCAACGGCAAGTTTGCCGATGTGACCGGGAAGGCTGGTCTCGCTGAGCCCGGCTTCTCGTCGAGCGCGGCGTGGTTTGATTACGACAACGACGGAAAGCTGGATCTCTTCGTCGGACGATATGTCGAGTGGTCAGTGCAGACCGATCTGTTTTGCACACTCGATGGGAAGAACAAGACGTACTGCACGCCACAGACGTATAAAGGACAGAGCGCGCAGCTGTATCGCAATCTCGGTAACGGCAAGTTTGAAAACGTCACCGCCAAAGCAGGCGTTAACGATCCTGCCGGAAAGACGCTCGGCGTCGCGCTGCTCGATTTTGACGACGACGGCTGGATGGATCTCTTCGTCGCCAACGACACCGAACCGAACAAACTCTATCGCAACAATCACAACGGCACGTTTACTGATAACGCGGTGATCGCGGGTGTTGCGTTTAGTGAAGCCGGTACCGCACGGGCCGGCATGGGTGTCGACGCGGCTGACTACGACGGCTCCGGTAAACAGAGTGTAGTCATCGGCAACTTCACCAACGAAAGTATCGCGCTGTATCACAACGACGGCTCCGGACTCTTCACCGATGAGGCTGCGGCTTCAGGCATCGGCAAAGTCTCCGCGCAGTCGCTGACCTTTGCGTGTTTCTTCTTCGATTACAACCTCGACGGTCTGCTCGACGTCTTCGCCGCGAATGGACACGTCTCCGACGACATCAGCGTCGTGCAACCTACGGTCAAGTACGCGCAGCCGCCGCATCTCTTCCGCAACCGCGGCAAGAAAAAGTTTGAAGAAGTGACGAGCAAGCTCGGGCGCGCAATGAATCGAGCCATCGTCGGACGCGGAGCCGCTTACGGCGACTTCGACAACGATGGCGATCTCGATCTTCTGGTCACGACAAACAACGGACCCGCGCGTTTACTCCGCAACGACAACGCGAATCAAAATGATTTGCTGCGCGAGAAAACTGTCGGATCTAAAGCGAATCGCGACGGCATCGGAGCGAAGGTTGTCGTGAAAACGTCGAAAGGCAAGACGATATACGGGATGGTGCGAACGGGTTCGAGTTACTGTTCGCAGTCTGAACTGCCTCTGACGTTTGGATTAGGGAAGCCGGAAGCGGGAGTTACGCTGAATATCGAAATCAGTTGGCCCGGAGGTCAAAAGGAAACGATCCC
>DATJKO010000380.1:0-4654 GCA_035491355.1 Pyrinomonadaceae bacterium | reverse complement strand
TTCGAAGTACGCCATTTCGGGCGCGTAACCGGCCTCGGTCAACGTCTCAAATCCGGCTTTGATCAGCGAAGTGAGTCCGCCACACAAAACTGCTTGCTCGCCGAAGAGATCCGTCTCTGTTTCTTCACGAAAAGTCGTCTCGATAATGCCGGCGCGACCGCCGCCAATCGCGGCCGCATACGCCAATCCGATCTGTCTTGTATCGCCGGTCGGATCCTGACTGAGCGCCAGCAAGCAGGGAACTCCTGCACCTCGTTTGTATTCATGGCGCACGAGATGACCCGGAGCTTTCGGCGCGACCATGAAAACATTTGCGTCCGCGGGTGGTTCGATGAATTTGTAGTGAATCGCGAAACCGTGTGAGAAAGCAAGATATTTTCCGGGCGTGATCGACTCCGCCACTTCACGCACGTAGATGTCGGGTGATAGCTCATCAGGCACGAGCATCATCACGATGTCGGCTTCCGCAGCGGCCTGGGCCACCGGCAATACTTTTAGTCCCGCCTTTTCCGCCTTCTGCCAGGAAGCGCTGTTCGCGCGCAAGCCGACTACCACGTTGCAACCAGAGTCGTGAAGGTTATTCGCCTGCGCGAAACCCTGACTGCCGTAACCAATGATCGCGATCTGCTTCTCCCGCAAGAGTTGGGGATTCGTATCCTTGTCGTACCAGATATTCATCTTCGTTCCTTTCATCGCCGGCGGCGAGCCGGTTAATTGCAATATGTCCCGTCCGCGTGATGTCTGTGATTCCGATCGGCCGTAGCAACTCGATAAACGTGTCGACTTTCTCTTTGTTGCCCGACGCCTCGACGATCAACTGCGTGTGCGAGATGTCCACCACCTTCGCGCGGAACACGCTAACGAGACTCAACACTTCCTGTCGTGCAGCGCCTGCTGAAGCCTCGACCGTAATCAACGCCATCTCACGCTCGATGTGCGGTCGGGTCGTGACGTCGTGTACTTCGCGCACGCGTGCGAGACGTTCGCATTGCTTCACGATTTGTTGGATTGTGCGATCATCACCGTGTGTGACGATCGTGATGCGCGACCAACGCGGATCCAATGTCTCGCCGACCGAGAGGGTCGCGATGTTGAAGCCCCGAGCACTGAACAGACCCACGATCCGCGAAAGCTCGCCAGGTTGATCGGCAACGATAATTGAGAGTGTGTGACGCATCGTTCGTGGATCTTTACACACCGTCGGTCTGAAGAATCATGTCGCTCGACGTCGCGCCCGCCGGCACGATCGGAAACACGTTCTCCTCTTTCGAAACGACAATATCGACAACGACGACGCCTTTATGCGATAGAGCTGTGGCGAGCACGTCGTGAAGCTGGTCAGGCCGCTCCGCACGTAAGCCCATGGCGCCGAACGCCTCGGCGAGCTTCACGAAGTCCGGCGCAACGGAGATATCTACCTCTGAATACGTGCGGTCGTAGAACATCTCCTGCCACTGCCGCACCATTCCGAGATAGCCGTTGTTCATGATCAGGATCTTGACCGGCAGGTTGTATTGAACGGCCGTCGCCAACTCCTGGTTCGTCATTTGAAAACCACCGTCGCCGACCACCGCGATGACGAGTTGATTTGGATACGCTAGTTGCGCGCCGATGGCAGCGGGCAGGCCGAAGCCCATCGTTCCGAGACCGCCGCTCGTGATCAGTTGTCTTGGTCTGCTGAATGGGTAGAACTGTGCGACCCACATCTGGTGTTGGCCCACGTCCGTGGTGATGATCGCTTCGCCGTTAGTCAGTGAATGCAACTCGCGAATGACTGTTTGCGGTTTGATTTGACTCAGCGAACCGGTGAAGCGCAGCGGTTGCGATCGCTGCCAGCAGCGTATCTGTTCCCACCAGGTTTCTCTCTCGTTAACACACTCTCGCAGTCTCTGTTCGTCGTGCTGTTCGGTGAGTGCAAGAAGTTCAGACAGGACCTGTCGTGCGTCTCCGGCGATCGACAGAGTTGGCGCTACGTTCTTGCCGATGTTTGCTGGATCGATGTCGACGTGGATCACTCGCGCCTGCGGTGCGAAGGTCGCCAGTTTACCTGTAACGCGATCGTCAAACCTGACGCCCACCGCAATCAGCAGATCGCTTTCCGCGATGGCGAGGTTTGCGGCGTAGGTGCCATGCATACCCAGCATGCCGAGGCAGAGAGTATGCGCAGAGGGAAAACCGCCGAGTCCCATCAGCGTTGGCGCGACGGGCAGACGGAACGTCTCAGCAAACGTGCGCAAAGTTTCGTCAGCGCCGCTGTTAGCAATACCTCCGCCTACGTACAAGACCGGCCGCTTGGCGTTCAGGATCCCGTCGAGCGCGCGCCGCAACGAAGTTTCGCGTGGCGTCGAGGCTTGGGTAGAGAAGGGAAATCCGACATGGTCGAGTCGTGAATAGGACGTTCTGGCGGCGCTCACGTCCTTGGGAATGTCGATCACTACTGGACCGGGCCGGCCCGAACGTGCGAGATGAAAGGCTTCACGAACGATGCCGCCGATGTCGCTTGCCTCACGCACGAGGTAGTTGTGCTTGACGCACGGTCGCGTTATTCCGACTGTGTCGACTTCCTGAAACGCATCGGTTCCAATCAGGTGTTTCGGCACCTGGCCCGTGATCACCACGATCGGTGTCGAGTCCATGTATGCGTTGGCGATTCCCGTTACAGCGTTCGTCGCGCCCGGACCGGAAGTAACAAGCACCACGCCGACGCGCCCCGATGCGCGCGCGTATCCCTCCGCCATGTGAACCGCGCCTTGTTCGTGGCGGACGAGGTAGTGGGTGATGCGATTGCGGGCGCGCCACAGCTCGTCGTAGATGTGCAGCACCGCGCCTCCCGGATAGCCGAAGATCGTGTCGACTCCTTCAGAGATGAGAGCGTCGATCAGGATCTCGGAACCAGTCGCTCCTTCGATAATCGGGGAGACCGCAACCTGGGGAACGGCGTCTGTAATCAGTGGCTGGGCAATCATGGGTTTCTCGCAGTCGCGCTGGGTGAGCGAATTTAGCGATATAGCCATGACAAGTACAATTTATTTTTTTAAGAGAAATATAAATTTCATTCATCAGGGAATTGTGGTAAATAGGGGAGCCATGGAAATGGCCCAATTGGAATATTTTGTGCGCGTGGTGCAGGAGAAGAGTTTCTCCAAGGCCGCGGCTCGCGTCTTCCGCACGCAGCCCGCCGTCAGCATCGCCATTCGCCGGCTCGAGGAGGAGATTGGTCTCCCGCTGCTCGAGCGAACCCAGAAGGTGCCCATGCTGACCGAGGCAGGGCAGGTCGTGTACGACTACGCCCAACGCATTCTCGGCCTGCGGAGCGAGGTCGGACAGGCAATCCAGGAACTGCAGAGTTTGAAGTCAGGGCGAGTTCGCGTCGGCGCCAACGAAAGCACGTCGCTCTACCTGTTACCGGAACTCATTCTTCGCTACCGCGAACAGCACCCAAATGTGAAGGTGGAGATATCGCGTTACGTGTCGAGCCGTCTGCCACGCGAGCTGCTCGATCGCAAACTTGATTTCGCGTTGCTGGCGTTCGAGCCGGTCGATCGCGACCTGGTAGCGTTTCCAGTACATAAGGACGAGCTGGTGCTGATCATGAGTCCAAAGCATCCGCTGGCGAACCGCTCGTCAGTAAAGATCAAAGACCTCGCCGATGAGCCGTTCGTGGCTCATAACGTGAATTCCGGTTCACGCTTCAAAGTAATCGAAGCCTTTGCAACGCAGCACACGCCTTTGAATATCACGCTCGAGCTCGCGACCGTCGAGACGATCAAACGATTCGTGCAGAAGCGCGTCGGTTTGGCGTTCGTGCCGCGCATGTGTGTTCGCGAAGAGCTGGAGCGAGGGGCGCTGGTGACCGTTCCCGTTCGCGGTCTGACGCACAATCGAATCCTCTGGGCTGCGCATCGGCGCGGCGCTAATTTCTCTCCCGCCGCCGCCGCCTTTCTCGATCTCCTGCGCAAGCACAAGCAATAACGAGCTCGCCGGTCCTCCTTCAAAAAAAACGCCATTGACAGAACGCGGCGACAGGTTTAATTTGTCGGCCACACTCGCGAACAGTTAACCAACTCACACCGCATTCTTGCGACGCACATGGAGCTCGCGCAGTATTAGATTTACACTTGCTTAAGCTCTTTAAGCTTCGGCTCGCTGGAGTCACACCCTATGAAGATCCGAAAAAACGTCCGTTCACTGACAGCCGACGAAAAGGCTCGCTATGTTAACGCTTTGCTCGAGCTCAAAGCGGCCGGCACCTATGACCACTTTGTGCATGCACACCATCACATCATGGTGCCTTCGGTATTTCCGAATGAACCGCACGACGCGAATTACCGCAATCCGGCGCATCGTGGACCCGGGTTCTTGCCCTGGCACCGCGAGTTTCTGATGCAGATGGAAGGCGCGTTGCAGCAGGTCGATCCATCAGTAACGATTCCGTTCTGGGATTGGACTCAGGATGCAGCCGCGCCGACAGCCAGCCCGATTTGGGCTGACGACTTTATGGGAGGGAATGGACTCGAGTCAGATCAATGGCGCGTTCAGAGTGGTCCATTCGCACACAGTGGCGGGAAATGGCCAGTGCCTCCGATACCGGAGGAAGGGTTACCAGGACCAGGTCTCAAACGGCAGTTTGGCGTGTTTCTTCCGTCGCTGCCGA
>DATJKO010000379.1:0-2660 GCA_035491355.1 Pyrinomonadaceae bacterium | reverse complement strand
TCGAACACGACTCTGCTACGTGTGGGGCGTGAACAAAGACGAAACACCTGGGACTTTGCGTCTGAATGCTACCGGGAACTTAGTCTGGAGCATTTTAGGGCGAGGCTACCCGATACGCAAACTTTTTAGGCCAAGCGGCGGCAAATAATCGGGCGAAGATGTGTGGTGGCTATCTCGGAACTATTCAGAATTGGTTCAGTCGTTAGACTGATGCACCGCGTTGCTTGAGTTCGTTGATGCGCGAGTAGTCCGGGTGCAGGTAAACCAGCCGGCCGCCGACGATGGTGGCGACAGCAGCGCCGTGCATCGAACGTCCGTGAAACGGCGTGTTTCGACTCTTCGACTTCGACCGGTTCACATCAAACACCCATTCCAACTGCGGATCGAGAATCGTAACGTCCGCGTGCGCGTTCGCTTTCAGCGTGCCGCGATCCGCGAGGCTGAAGATCCGCGCCGGGTTCGTCGCACACATCTGGACAACGCGTTCGAGATCGATCGATCCGTTGTGGACGAGATCGAAAGCGAGGCCGACAGCGGTTTCCAGTCCGGTAATCCCAAACGGAGCCTGGTCAAACTCGAGCGCCTTCTCGTCTGCATGATGCGGCGCGTGATCGGTCGCGATCGCGTCGATCGTTCCGTCCTTCATGGCAGCCAACACGGCGTCGACATGTTCGCGGCTACGTAACGGCGGACTCATCTTGGTATTCGTGTCGTATTCAGCGACGGCTTCGTCTGTAAGCGTCCAGTGATGCGGGGTTACTTCGCAGGTTACAGGCAGGCCTTCGTTCTTTGCGCGTCGCACTGCTTCGAGGGCGCCGCGCGTCGAAACGTGCGCAATGTGAACCTTTGCGCCGGTGAGTTTTGCCAGCACGCAATCGCGCACAACGTCCACGTCCTCCGCCGCCGCGGGCATTCCGCGCAGACCGAGAATGAGCGACCAGCGTCCTTCGTGCATCACGCCACCCGCGCTCAACGAATGATCCTGACAATGATCGACAACCGTCAGATCGAACCCTCGCGCATACTCCATCGCGCGGCGCATCATCCCGGAGGTCGGAACCGGACGACCATCGTCAGAAACTGCCACGATACCGGCGTTCTTCATCTCGCCCATTTCGGCGAGTTCTTTTCCGCCACTGCCTTTGGTGACTGCGCCAATCGGAAACACGTTGGCGAGTTGTGCCGCGTGGCCTTGTTCGATGATGTAACGAGTGACGGCCGGAGTGTCGTTGATGGGATCCGTATTCGGCATCGCGCAAACACTGGCCCAACCCCCTGCCACGGCCGCGGCGGCGCCGGTCGCGATCGTCTCTTTGTACTCCTGACCCGGTTCGCGTAGATGTGTGTGCAAATCGATGAAGCCCGGTGCGACGATCAAGCCAGTTGCATCGAGTACATGGGCGTCTTCCGGCGCGAGCTCGGAGCGGTCGAGCAAACCGACGACACGGCCTTTATCGATCAAGACGTTGCGTCCGGCGTTTATCTGTTGTGCCGGATCGATCACGTAGCCATTCGCAATCAACAGTTTCATTGCTGGGGAGCCTTGCGTTCTCGTTTCTGTTTCTTGACGGGCGGAGTTTCGTCTTCCTTTTCGAAATTGCCGCCGGCCAGCAGGTACAACACCGCCATGCGCACGGCGACTCCGTTTGTCACCTGATCCAGAATCAGCGACTGGCTGCCGTCCGCGATCTCCGAAGAGATTTCAACGCCACGATTCATCGGACCAGGATGCATCACGATCACGTCCTGCGCGGCGTGTTTGAGATGTTTTGGGTGCAGGCCGTAGTGCACGGCGTACTCTCGCATCGACGGAAAGAACGCCGCATCCTGTCGCTCTCGTTGAATCCGCAGAATCATCACGACGTCCGCGCCGTCGATCGCGTCTTCGAAGTGTTTCTCCACGCGCAAACCGCTTTCGACAAGTTCGCCAAACTCGTTCGGCACCAGCGTTCCCGGACCGCCGACACTGACGTTCGCGCCAAGCTTCGTCAGCAGGTAAACGTTCGAACGCGCGACTCGCGAATGCAGGATGTCGCCTACGATCGCGACCTTCAAATCTTTGATCCGTCCTTTGTACTCACGAATCGTCAGTGCGTCTAACAGCGCTTGCGTCGGATGTTCGTGCGAGCCGTCGCCCGCGTTGACGATCGGCGCGGAACACATACGTGCCAGATGCTGCGGCGCGCCGGCCATCGAGTGGCGAATGACAATGCAATCCGGCGCCATCGCCTCGAGGTTGCGAGCGGTGTCGAGCAAAGTCTCGCCTTTCGTGACGCTGGAGGTCGAAATACTCACGTTTACAGCGTCAGCAGACAGGCGTTTGGCGGCGATTTCAAATGAAGTTCGCGTGCGGGTTGACGGTTCGAAGAAGAGGTTGATGACGGTGCGTCCACGGAGTGCCGGGACCTTTTTGATTTCGCGTTTGGAAACGTCGCGAAAGGTTTCCGCCGTGTCGAGCAGGTGCGTAATCTCATGGGCGTCAAGTTCGCGAATACCCAGGAGATGCTTGCGATTAAAGGTTGGCTGTAACATTACGTGTTTTGTCAGTTGTCAGTGGTCCGTTGTCCGTGGTCCGTTTTCTAAACCAAAACTGACTACTGACAACTGACTGACCACTGACCAAACATAAAAAAAGCGGCCCGGTCGGCCGCTTCGTCACG
>DATJKO010000378.1:0-4334 GCA_035491355.1 Pyrinomonadaceae bacterium | reverse complement strand
GAGAGCCTCTGCGCGATATCTCGGATCTTGCGCAGCGGCTCGCCCCGTTTCGCGGACACAACATGGCGAAGGCCGGGCTGGAACTCGCCTTCATGGACCTGTGTGCGCGGCTGAGGTTTCAAAGTCTTTCACATCTAATCGGCGGCACCCGCGAACGCATTCCGGTCGGTGTTAGTCTGGGAATTCAACCTTCGATCGATCTGCTACTCGATCGCGTCGATCGTTATCTCGGGCTGGGCTATCAGCGCATCAAGCTGAAAATCAAACCAGGTTGGGACATCAGCATCGTCAGAGAAGTGCGCCGGCGTAATCCCGACATCCTGCTGTCAGTCGACGCGAACGCCGCCTACACGCTCGCGGATCTCGATCATCTCCGCGTACTGGACGATTTCGGACTCCTCATGATCGAGCAGCCACTCGAACACGACGACTTGATGGATCACGCTCAACTGCAGTCGAAACTATCGACGGCGATTTGTCTCGACGAGAGCATCACCGGAATCAAGCGCGCCAAACAGGCGCTGGATCTGGGAAGCTGCCGCATCATCAATATCAAGATCGGACGCGTCGGAGGTTACTCGCAGGCGCTCGGCATTCATGACTTGTGTTATGACCAGGGGATACCGGTTTGGTGCGGAGGGATGTTAGAGTCAGGCATTGGGAGAGCGCACAACATCGCTCTTGCGAGCTTGCCGGGGTTTGTGCTTCCCGGTGATATTTCAGCGAGCTCGCGATATTTCGCTCGCGATCTGATCGTTCCCGAAGTTACTGTCTCCCCCGGCGGTACAGTGATCGCACCGCTGGGTCCGGGACTCGGCTTCAACGTCGATCTCGACTACATTATTGAGAAGACTGAAACTCTGATGAGACTCGAACCGCACTGAGAGTCGTGAATCGAAACTCCACTAAATCCAGCGGAAGAAAGAAAAAACCCCTTGTCCCCGCCGTCAAGGTTGAAGGGAACAACAACGCTTCCAGTCCCATCGAGGATCGATATGCGCGTGCGCGACTGCGTCTAAACCCGCGCCGGCAACGATTGCTTCAGGCCATTCTCGATGCTGCCGACGAGACGTGTTTTCTTTCGTCGCGCGAACTCGCCAAGCGCTACAACGTCGATGCGACGACGATCCTGCGCACCACACAGGTCCTTGGCTACAAGAGTTACGCGGATTTCGCCGCGGACTTGCGGCAGCACTTCGTCACACGCATCACGCCGTATGCGGCGTTGAAGGCCGCGACGCGCGAGAAGCGCAGCGTTACGGATCATATCGATCACGCGTTGGAAAAAGCGCTCGAGAACCTGAAGGTGCTCGAGTCCGATCTCGATCGGCAGCGTTTGATCGAGCTCGCGAAGACGATCAAGCGATCCCGGCGCGTGCTGGTCGTTGGTTTGGACTTCGCCGCTTCGCTCGCTTACTACCTCGCCTACGGTTTGTGCGCGCTGGGCGTCGACGCGGAAGCGCCTGTCGGCAGCACGGGCAATCTCCAATACAAGATCAAAGCGCTGACTGCGAAAGACCTGCTCATCGCGATAAGCTTTGGGCAGTGTTTGCGCGACACCGTCGAGTCTGTCTTGCGGGCGAAACGACTGGGCGTTCGGACTTTCGGCATCACCGACAGCGACACGACTCCAATCGCGCGCAACGCCGACGCTCACATTGTTGCGCTCGTCGCTAGTCCTTCCTTTCTTAACTCCTACGTTGCACCGATGGCGGCGATCACCGCGATCCACGTCGCTTGCGCCCATATCGACCCGAAAAGCTCGCTCACACGCCTGCGACCCACTGACAGGGAGTACGCCTCCGGCGCCCGCTGGTACCGCGAGCCCAAGAGTAATAACCAGAAATAGGTTACTATTTACGCATCCAGGCTCGGGGAGGTGTGGTAATGAAGGTTCAAGCCGCTTTGGTTCTCATATTGTTATCGTTTGTGTTCGTAAATGCGCAGGAAGCGACGAGCGCGGCTGAGACAGTTGATTCAATTAAGTTGAAGTTACTCGATCTTCAGGCGAGGCAAGAGGAGCTGAAGTACAGGCTGATTGAATTGGACGAAGCGATCAAGCCGGAGAACATCGCGCGTTCACTCGCAGGAGTAGGTTCGACGCGACCGGAAGAGTTGCGTGAGGCGCGTCGCAAGCAGTTGGCCATTGAACGCGACTCCATACAGGCGCAGCTCAGGATACTTGACAACACTCGCACGCGGCTCGAGACCGCATTGGCCGAGGCCCAGGGTCGTGCTTATCAGGAAAGCGCACGGCAGGCGGCGCCCACTCAGGCGCTGGTCGCCCAGTCGCGCTCGAGCGCTCGCTGGTTGGTCTTTGGAGCGCTCGGTTTGAGTGCGCTGGCGGTTTTGGCGGGACTGGTGTTTTACCGGAGAGCGATCAGATTGCGCTAGATATATTAGAGCTTGGTACTTGGTTCTTTGTTCTTTGTTTCAAACCAAGTACAAAGTACAAAGTTCAAAGCATAAAGTTCAAAGCAGAGTAAAAAGCACAAAGTACAAAGCACTAAGTACAAAAAACGTTGGACCTTGGTGCTAGTCGAATGAAAGTTCGCCCCCTCTCGATCACGATCATAAGTTGGTTGTTCATGATCTTCGGCAGCATCGCCCTAATCGGTGGGCTGCTGCCGCTCGCCGGCGCGAACGCTGCACAACTTGCCGCTGAATTCAAGACTCACTGGATGGTCCACCTGTCGCACCTTGCGGCAATCGTGAGTGGTCTCTTCATGCTGCGGGGTCATAACTGGGCGCGTTGGCTGCTCGTTGCCTGGATCGTCTTTCACATCGTCGTCGGCGCGCTTCACGGCTGGATCCCACTGCTGACCCACGTCGTCATCTTCTCTGTAATTCTTTTCTTCCTGTTTCGCCGGATCGCGTCGGAGTATTTCTCCAGCGACGCGGTGGCTCAGCGGATTCCAACCAAGCCTTGAACCGATTGAATCAGTTTTTCCGAATCGAATCCCACGCCGTCTTTGAAGACGATCTCCACCTTCTCAATGTCGCTGATGTTCGCGGCCGGATTTCCTTTAACGACCATCAGGTCCGCTTGTTTGCCGACGGCGATCGAGCCGATGCGAGTGTCTTCGCCGAGAAACTTCGCGCCGTTGAGCGTTGCGATCTTCACTGCTTCAGCAGGCGTGAAGCCGGCTTCGACCAACAACTCAACCTCTCGCAAGTCACCAAAGCCCGCGACGATTCCGCCGTTGCCCGTCGGATCGAGCCCGGCGATGAGCAGGCCGCCTGCCTGAACAAAGGCGCGCTCAAAATCCAACGCCTTGCGAAACAGGGTCATGAAGTCGGGTTGTGACGAGACACGGGCGCGAGCTTGCAGGTAACGAACGCGCGCGTCGGTCGACATCACGTTGAGCATTCGCGGATTCAGCAACGCGCTGGCGGCTCCGACTCCCGTCAGCGCGAGCGGCGCACCGCCTGCTTCGAACACAGGCAACGTCGAGGTGATCGCGACGTTCTTAGCTACCAGAGTACGGATGGTCTCCTGCATTGGCGCGCTGTTGAGATCGAGTTGACGCAGACTGTTGGAAACACCTTGTGGACATTGATCGGGTTGTTTGTTAGGAACGAATTCGGAGTCGGCGAAGAGGCCGTGCTCGAGGTTGTCGATTCCGATCTCGGCCGCCTCTTTGTAACCGATCGAACAGAGGTGCCCAGTGACTTTGAGTCCGCGTTTGTGGGCCTCTTCCACGGCGGCGCGCAACTGGTCACGCGTGATGTTCATGTAAGCTTTGAACGAGGTCGCGCCCTGGTCGGCCCAGAAGTTGACCATGCGGCGCGCGTCGGCGGCGTCAGTGAGTTGATGCATCACCGGCGTGAACGCGCCTTTGCCTTCGAGATACGGCGCCGTCACATGCATCTTTGGTCCAATCATTCGGCCGGCGTCGATCAGGCGTTTGATTTCGAGATCGGTATAGGGTGCGACGCTGCCGGTCGTGCGGATCGTCGTGACGCCGTTCGCGAGGTAGAGACGCGGGAAACTGGTGCCCATGTTTGAGTACATCGGTGGCGAGCCGCCCATCGGAAAGAACATGTGATTGTGCATGCCGACAAGGCCGGGCAGCACCGTGTAACCGTTCAAATCGAGGGTCTCGGCGTTGGCTGGTATCGTTACGGACTTGGTTGGGCCAAACGCTTGTATCTTGCCGCCGCTGATGAGGATTGTTTGATCTTCAACCGCGGGCGAACCAGTGCCGTCGATCACGCGTACACGAGTCAAGGCGATGACCGGCGCTTCGGTACGAATGAATTGTTGGCGTTCCGGTGTTTGCGCAATGGTCGTGACGGCAAACGAGAAGACAAGCAGGAGAGCGAGCAGTGTT
>DATJKO010000377.1:0-5304 GCA_035491355.1 Pyrinomonadaceae bacterium | reverse complement strand
GATCGTGACGAGCAACATCGTAACCAGGGCTGCGCCTCGTTCGTCGTGTCTGTTTGAGCGGCGGCTTGCTTTCATTTTCAATTCGGGTTTCATGACTGTAATCAGCTCCTTAGTAAACGATCGAGTTGCGCAGAACTACATCGGACGTGAGTTGGACCTGGGAGGGGGGCTGATAACCATTTGAACCGGACTTGCCTACTGCCGGCAGCGTCACGCCGACGGCAATCACGATAAACTTCGCCGCACTCGGTGAAACTTCAGTCTCCGTAGTACCGGCGGCATTCGTGACGTTCGTGATGTCGCAAGTGCCGTCGCTGAGAACGGTCGTGTCGTACGTTACCTTCTCGTCGTAGTAACGGAAGACCAGCGAATCGACACGGTTCGCGAGTACGGTCGTCTGGTTCGATCCGTTCCGCTCATAGCGCACGATGTAGCGCTGCCCGAGAGTGCTGTCGACATACATCAGAAACTTAACGTCTTCGTCAGCGTCGGTTACGTCTGCGTCTTCAACAAAGCCGTTGGCTGTGTCGGGCATGCCGTTCAGGTTTGAAACGATGCGGAGCTCGTCGCTGTCGGTGTCGGAAGTGACGATACCATTGCTGCTGACGGCCGAGAGTCCGGACGGAAGCTTGAGACCGGAGTTACTGATCTCGCGCGTCATGATATTAAGCGCGCGCTGGACGTCGGCGATCGCGTCTGACTTGCGATCCTCGCGTGAGCGCATGTTGAAACCGGCGGCGAGCAGAGTGCAAGAGAGCGCCATTATCGTGACCGTGATGGCCATCGCGATGATCAACTCGACAAGTGAAAAGCCGGCTTCGTTTCGTGAACTTTGGGTTTGCATGGCGGTGCCTTTGACTATTGGACTGCGTAACTACCGGAAGCGAGGCTGGAGCGTAGGGAGACAAGAGTGACGGACGTGCGGGTCCATGCTTTTGCACCGCCGGTTGGGGTAACGACGAGCGTGATCTTCTTAAGGTTCTTCGACGTGTTGTCGTCGTTCTTTTCTTCGGTGATGGTCTTGACGACGGAGTAATGACGTTCACCGCTGGTGATCGTTGAGGTGGTGCTGCCCACATTGAGCGTCGTGTCTTCATAGGTAACGCTTCTAAGCCGTTCCAACTGCTGTTGGCCCACGGCCATCGCCAGCGCACGCTCGGCGCCGCCGACATTGTTCTGCACGGCGAAGACGAACAGCGACGAGGTTGCGAGGCCCGCGACCATCATCACGACCATCGAGATGCAGGTTTCCATCAAGGTGAAACCGCGCTGGCCCTGGTCGGCCTGCTTACCTTTGCGTGCGGTTTTGTTTCGTCGGTTGAGTTTCATTTCGGCCTCTTCTTCGCTTCCCTTACAGAATCACGATTACAGGTACCACTTTCGAACCGCAGCCGGCGCTAAAGGTGATGGTGTAAACGCCGATCGACTTCTTCGACTTGATCGTGAACGTTGCGGCACTGCCCGCGCCGATCGTTTGATTGCCCCCCGGCGTTACTTGAAGATCGGAAGGTTTGCTCGATGTGCTGGTAACGCTAACTGAGCTTGTGCTGCTGTGGCTCACCTTGATCGTCGCCGTGCCTTCCCCGCTGAGCGTAACGGCTACTGGATCCGTCGTGATCGTGCAGGGCACCGGAGTCGGCGTCGGCGATGGCGTTGGTGTTGGTGTTGGACTCGGAGTTGGAGTTGGGGTCGGAGTTGGTGTCGCGATTACAACTGGACTCGCGGTTGGAGTCGGAACTGGTAGTCCGTCACTGCCGAAAGGCGTCGGAGTCGGTGTGGCAAGTCCATCAGTAAGCGGCGGAGTTGGCGTCGGAGTTGAACCTGACTCGACTGCCGCGGGAGTTGGAGTCGGAGTCGCGCCGGAAGCGAGGTCGCCAACCTTGAGACTCACGTTCGGCACTGAATCGTCAAACACGCGGCTGTCGATCGTGATGTCGCCGGAACCGGTGACGTCGACTGACACGGAGTCGTTTGTGTTCTTCAATCTGATCGAGACCTGAGCGTTCGGGGTCGTAACACCGTCGACCGTGTTCCACGTGCGACCGCGCCAGTCGAAAGCAATCGTTTCGACTGTTTCAAAGCTCACATCGCCGGGCAGCGTGATGGTTTTAGTATCGAGGTCGCCGTCGCCGTCGAGGTCCACCGTGACGTTGTAAGACGTTTTGGACTCGTTGATAGCGACGCTTGCGCGTTTGGTTGCATCGTCGGCGTGACTGCGAATCGAGTGCATTCTCGCGCGCTCGACGTAAGTGGCGTACTCACGAGCGGAGCCGGAGAGCCGGATGGAAGCGCGAGCGCGAGTGATACCGAGAACTCCGAATGCGGAGATAACCGAAATGATTGCCGCCATGATCAGGACTTCAACCATGGAGAAGCCGTCGGACTTTCGGTTCGTCAAATTAGCTTTTGTCTTTTGCATACCCATCGTTATGGTCCAATCAGAATTGCTTCGATGGTCCAGACTTCACTGACCATCGCGGTCCTTTGAGCAAGAGTGGTGCCACAAAAGTTCTTCCAAAGAAATTTAGGCGTTTATGAGGCGATAATGGACAGCTTGACCGAAGTTCAATCAGATTGGCCCAACGTGATTGATCGCGAAGTCAGAATGAATTGCTGAGGTGAGAGCGACTAGAACTTCGTCAGTTTGCGAGCAGCGGTCAGTGGTTTTATCACGCTGACTGGTGCCGTGAACGATCGCGAGCGGTGCTCATTTGCACTCGAAAATCTGTAATCAGCGCAGGCAAAGGAGTTTCGTGAAAAGTACGTTTTTACGAGCATTGGCGGCACGTTCCTTGCTGCGTAAAGGGTAGGGCGCGTTCTGTTGTGAGTGCGCCAACTCTCACTAATTCAGTAATCGCCCCGAGGACATGACTTATGAAGAAGGGTGAATTTTCAGAAGCAGCATCGAACTTGTTGATCTTCTCTTCCATCTCCGTGGCGGTTGTGCCGTTTCTCCTTGGCGATCGCTTGATACCGGTCGTCACCGGGCTTATGAGGGACGGCGGAACGTTACTGAGTCAGGCGAGCGACTACGTGCGCTGGCTGTTCTCGTGAGCGGCTATTCGTTTTCAATGAGGCTGTGGCCCAACAGCGACTGGCCTCCCAGTGAAATGTAGAACCCATACACCGCCAGACCCACCACCACCGCCAGCGCGAAAAACATCGACGGCGCATACCAGGCTGAAAAGTCAGTGCTCAACGGATACATGATGGCCATAAAGAAGAAGAGTTGATGGGCAATCGTTGCCAGCAGTCCAAACCGCGCCACGACGATCACGGCCGTCAGCGCGATCAGCGTTGAGGCGATCCAGTAGTAACGCGGCCCCGCGGACGCGAACGCCGACCATTCAATCAACAGGACAATGAGAAACATCGCGGCGATTGCGAGCCACCGACGCCGGACCAGCCTGTAGAGCAACAACAGAAAGAACAAGAGCCCGAAACCAAGAAACACACTCGTCACTACATGCTCGCAAAACACGCCGAGCACTCCGCGCGCGCTGCCCAGCGTCAGAATGTTTCCCACGACCGTCGGTACTGTGTCGACACCGAAGATCCGAGGCGTGATCGCGCCAAGCGAGATGCAGGCGGCGTGAACCAAACCGAGTAGACCGCCCATCAGCAGATCGCGTCCGACCATCGGATCGCGAAAGTTGCCGGCCATCAAACGGCTCCACGAGATGATTAGTTTGGGCCAACGGCGGCGCACGTGCGGCTCGAGTGCTATATAAAGAAGCCACGTCAACACGGCGGACGTAATCGCATAGCCGGCGATCAAGAAGATTATGTCGATCTCGTCACCGAGAACCGGTACGTGGTCCGCCCTGCTCACATCTCCCGCTAACGACACCAGAAAGATAAACATCGCGAGCCGCGACGCGCCGCGCCTGTCACTACGGCCAAGCCTCAAATTGTTTCGCCCGACTAGTCCCGCGCTGATAAAAACCACGAGGAATACTGCGAATAGGAGAATGGTCGCGAGTCGTTGATAGCCCGTCCAGGTTTGCTCTTCCTGGCGCAGCGGTTTGTCCCAGGGAAAGATGACTTCGAAGTGGACCACATGTCCTTTGTACGACGCCGCCTCGATTCGTACCGGTACGTCCGGGTGATCGACGTGCGGACCTTCCCACGCGGCACGCTGATCGGCGTACATCGTGGGAAGCCACTGAGGTTCGGTCACCAAATACTTGTCGAGAGGAAGTCCGGCAGCTGCGAACAGCGGCGCCCACTCGGTTGACGCGCGCATGCTGCTTGGCGTCTCGACTTGCGGAGGGAAGCGATCGAACCGCACGAGACGACCTTTTGGATCCAGCGCGATGTTAGTCATTCCCGTCACGTCCAGCGCCGGATCATCGGGCGTAACCATGATCGATTTGGCGGGAACCAGGTATCGCGGCGCCTGACGGTACCAGAAGTAGATAGTCAGTGGTTGTCCTGATCGCGCGAGGTTCGCCTGCTGGTATCCGCTCGTTTGTAAGTGATGTGGAAAGCTATCGTCGAAGTCGAAGCCGGATGCCTGGTCCAGCAGTCGATTGTCATAACCCAGGCTCGCGATGATCTCCCGCGCGCGTTCCGCGAGTACCTCCGGTGGTTTCTCGAGCGGCACGTATTGTTCGACTCGCGAGTAACTCGACGTCACCAACAGAAATACGAGACAAAGGATCACCGCCCCCAAACTGGCGATTGCCTCGACTGGTCGTAGCGCTCCTGCTTTCGGTGCGGCTGCGACCATTTCCGGCGACGGTGTTTCGCCGGCAGCCAGTGCCGCCGCAATCGGATCGCCACCAGGAAGCGCAGCCGCAACCTGCAGTGCCGACGCCGGACGTAACGTGGGATCTTTCTGTAGACACCGTTCGATAACACGTTCGATTACGGGATCGAGATCTTTCACGATTTCTGTTGGGTTGGTCGGCGTCGAATCGCTGCGACGAAGATTGATCAGGTCGTCGAGTGACGAAGCATCGAACGCGCGTTTGCCCGTGAAGAGTTCGTAGAGAACAAGTCCGAGCGAATAGATGTCGCTGCGGATTGTCGGCGCGTCGCGATCGAACTGCTCGGGCGCCATGTAAGCAGGCGTACCGGCGGCCATTTCGTCTTCGCGAATCTCTTCGACGAGTCCGGCGAGACCAAAGTCGGTGATGCGCGCGTTGCCTTCGGCGTCGATCATGATGTTGGCCGGCTTCAGATCGCGATGCAGGATCCCGTTGTCGTGTGCGGCGCTTAGACCGGCACAGATTTGTCGCGCGATTTGCAGTGCCTTGTCGTTTGGAAGCCGTCCGATGCGGCGTAGCAGGGAAGAGAGTT
>DATJKO010000376.1:0-8513 GCA_035491355.1 Pyrinomonadaceae bacterium | reverse complement strand
ATAGTCGACCTCCGGCAGTGCGGACACGGGCAGTTGCCGGTAGGCGAAGATCCCGGCGAGCAGGATCGCCGCCATCAACAGCGACGTGGCGACTGGCCTCATGATAAATGGACGCGAGGGACTCAACGGGCGGCGCTCCTGTTTTGAGAAATTGCCCGCGCTGAGACTTTTACGCCGTTTTGCAGCTTGTCGAATCCGTCGACGGCAATCACGTCGCCTGCTTTCAATCCGTCGACCGCCGTAATGTTCCCGTCAGTAGTTCCCGCGGAAACAGTTCGCATCGTTACCGTTTGATCCGGCTGTACTACGTAAACGAATGCATCCTGAGCGTTGCGTTGAATCGCCGCCGATGGAACCAGGATCACTCCGCGCTGCGTCGTCAGCAGCAAGCGCGCGTTGACAAACTGATTCGGAAACAGCGCGTTGTCGTGATTGGGAAAAGTCGCCTTGAGTTTGATCGTGCCGGTGCTGGTATCGATTTCGTTGTCGAAGGTGAGCAAAGCCCCGGAAGAGAGTTTCGTTTGCTGTGTGCGATCAAAGGCATCGACCGTGAGCCGGTTACCACGACGCAACTGTTGCCGGATCTGCGGCAAGTAGTCTTCAGCCACGCTGAAGAGCACGGTGATCGGTTGTAGCTGCGTGATTACCAGCATGCCGGTCGTGTCCGCGGCGTGAACGATGTTGCCTGGATCGACCAGCCGGAGACCAACGCGCCCGGAAATCGGTGAAGTTATTTGGCAGTAACCAAGCTGGACCTTGGCATTATCGATCTGTCCCTGGTCGAGCTTGACGATGCCTTCGTACTGATGGACAGTCGCGACCTGAGTGTCGAGCTGTTGTTTCGGAATCGCGTTTTTACTGTAAGCAATCTGATAACGATTGAGATCGATGTTTGCGTTTTCGAGCAGCGCCTTGTCGCGATCGTATTGGCCCTGGGCCTGGACCAGTTGCGCTTGAAACGGACGCGGATCGATTTCCGCGAGCACGTCGCCTTGCTGGACCATCTGCCCCTCGCGATAGTTGACGGTCATCAATTGCCCGTCGACGCGGCTCTTGACAGTCACGGTGGAGATAGGCGCGACCGATCCAAGCGCATTGATGTAAACGCCGATACTTCCCTGCTCGGCGACTGCGGTAGTGATTGAGATCCCGGGCGGCGGAGGTGCTGCTCTGGCGACGACGGTGGCGTTTTGCCGGCGTTCGAGAATCAGGAAGCCGATGAGCGCGACGAGCAAGAGCACCACGAGCATCAGCCACGGTGCGCGTCTTCGCCGGCGCGGTTGGTCCATTCGAGCGACCGGCGACTCATCCGGCGATTCATCCAGCGGGAGTGCGACGTCTTCTACAAGCGGCTCGTCATCCATCGACGAGATCTTAAAGAAAGACGATGATTTGCTTCTTCTAGCGGTTTGCGCAGGTTGTCAGCTTGTTGCTGCCGCAAAAAGGCACAAAAGACACAAAAGGAATTCAATAAGAGCCTTTTGTGCTTCTTGTGCCTCTTTGGCTAAAAACAGAATGTGGGTGAACCGCCCTCTGTGAGCCCGAACTCTGGTCACACCCACATTCCAATACACAGGGCAATACCCCCCTCTGTTCGATTAGAACCCTGTGCTTCCTTGAAGAACATCCCTGCTAAGTGAGGCACATACTAGCGCGCCGCGATACTTCTATCTTTCAGTTTGTTGTCGGTTTTATCAGCTATTTGCTGTGTGAATATGCCCTGATCCAGGAGGCCCTGGTCCAGGTCGCGATAGAACTCCTTTTCGCCGCCTTCGAAATGATGACCGTGCGCTTTCACCGCATACAAATGTTTGGATCCGGTGGTCGCTGCATATAACGACTGTGCGTCGCCGAAAGGCGCGTTATCGTCGTCAGTCGCGTTGAGAAACACGATCGGCGTTTGCCCCAGCTTTCTCAGATACTGATGTGCGTCGAACAACTTCTCGCGCGGTGTTCCGCGAGTAATGTAGATAACCGCGTCAGTGGATTTCCACGCGAGTTCGCCTTCCGCCGGCAGACTGATCGCGACGATGCGTCGCACCGGAAGACTGAACTGCGGTTGTGAGGCGACGATCACGCTGTAACCGGCGCCGAGCGACCATCCCGCGAGCACCACGGGCATCGTGCGATCGATTCCCGGCTGCGCGAGCGATAGTTGCGCGAGTGCGTCGTAATCGCTTGTCAGTTGTTCGATGGAAGCCGGTTTTTGCGGACTCGCAAAGTTGACGAGATATTGCTTTGCGTCGATGCCTACAACTGTGCTGCCGGTCGCGGCAATGTGCGCGGCAATGTCGGCGCAAAACGGGCTCCACCCACCGTCACCGCTCGTAAAAAGAACCAATGGTTGACGTGCCGCATTCTGCTGTTGATAAAGTTGTAGCGTCAGCGGGGGACCACCGCGGATCGTCGCCTGAAAAGTAGAATGTTTGACTTCGTGCGACAGCTCTTCGTGAGTAACGTGATGGTAGAAACGGTGATACCACCGCACCGAATAGGCAGAAGCCGCGCACCCAATGAGTAATAGTGTGGCAACCAGGAAAACCCAACGAAAACTGACTCTTCGCTGGTTCATCGCGCCGCCCTCGCATTCGTCGTCGCCGTGCGCATCCAACTAACCGCGTCGCCCAGCGCCGTGTAAAACTCTTCGCGCGCACCACTGAACCGGTGATTGCTGGCCTTGATCAGCACATACCTTTTTGGATCTTTCGCCACCGCAAACAACATGTCGCCAACCTTCTGCGGACTCGCCGTGTCGGAGGTGCTTTGGATCATCACCAGCGGCACGGGCGCGATTTGCGCCAGCACGTCCTGACTACGAAACCCGTAAAGCGTGTTTGCCTCGACGTCCAGGTTCGCATGATTTCCGCCGACGCCGCTGACGAGCTGGTTCTGTTTCGGCAAGCCGATCGAAATGACTCCGGCCCAGTTGGCTCGGGTCTGGGCATCCGAGCCAACCGCGATCGCAAAGCCGGCGCCGAGCGACCAACCATAAACATAAACGGGCGTTGTGGAATCAACCGTCGCATAAACGCGCAACGCTCGCGCAACGTCGCCGTAATCCTGCGCGAGTTGCTTAACCGAAACCGGATTCTGAAGTGACGAGAACTCCCGCAAGTAGACCTTCGAATCAATTCCCGCGACGGCAAACCCCATGTGGGCCAACTGTTCAGCCGTTCGCGGCGCCAGTCCGCGCCAACCTCCATCGCCGCACGCATAAATCGCCGGTATCGCTGGTCCAGCTTTGCTCGGCCGATAAAAGTGCACTTTGAACTGTTGCGCTCTGACAGTGACGTCGCGGTCTTCTCTTTCCACGTCCGACCATGTCTTCAGGTCGTCAGGATCGTAATGGTCCGGTGGCGCAGGCTGTTGCGCGGTGACACGGATCGAAGCCGCTACGACGACGACGAAAGCAATGCCCAACAGAATCCGAGGATGAACGAGGCAGCGTGTTTCCATGTCTTGATCTTTTCCTGGACACCTCTGCGTCCGAGTACCAGCTCGAGACTAATTGCATTACGAACCTGAACGACGGCGTAAAGCATGCCGAGCGACAACCGCCGTTGATTGAAACAGAAGTAACGCGGCTCCCACGTATGCGGGTGATACTTGGCTTTGTAGCGGTAAAGAAGTTTGAAATCGTAGTTGATGTTAATGCGTTCGTAGGCGAATCGCATGAGTCGCGCCAGCACCGGATGGTTCTCGAGATCCGGATCGTCCAGCAGCGCCAGCGGCGCAAGCCCCATCGATGCCATGTGATACCCCCCATCATGCAGCAAGCGAAGGATCTCTGTCGTCAGCAGTTCCATCGTGCCACGCACGGCATCGGGCCTGCGCCGCGTTACGTCCAGGTAATAACCGCTGCGTCCGTAGATTGGTTCGCAGACGATGAACCCCTCGATTCGTCCAGTTCCGTTTTTCGAGCGACCTATGAAGTAGCGCTTCGCCGATGGATGGTCCAGGCCGAGTGAACCCAGTACGAATCCGAGTTCGTGATTGCCTTTGCCTTTCAGCCATTCGCCGGAGATCTGGCGCAACTCGTCGTTGATTGTCTCCGCACCTTCAGCAAACGGGTGATGATCACTGACCACCACACCGGCGCGTCTCGCCTTGTTGCAGGCCGCGCGGACGAGCTCCATTTTTCCGCCGGCAAGCGTAAAGCGATCCAGATCGAATACTGCTTCCTTACCTATCTGTACATCCGCAAAACCCTCCTGCCGGAATGCGTCCAACATCGACGGCGAGACCTGATACGCGCCCACAGGCCTCATCATCGCTCTCGCGAAATCGTGAATGAGCCGGCGGGCCTGCTGCGGCGCGCAAACAGGATCGCCCGCGATCAGCGCTACTCCGGCGCTAACCTGATAAGCAAGAAATCCATCCACGACGGGCGACGTGAAATAGGATTTTGGTCCTTCGAGCAATACATACGAGTTTGAACTCGTGCCATAACACTGCACCCATGAGTCGAGTTTTGCCTGGGATACTTGCATGGTCGAAACGTTCATCATTGTGCGTCACCCATCGCCACTACCAACTGATCGTGTTCCGATGGTGGTGGTGATGATGATGGTGATGATGATGATGCGCGTACCAGTTGCGATCGTGTCGCGCATGCGCGCTGGCAGAGCCGGAGTGCAATCCGAGCGTGGCGGCACCGAACAACATCACAGCTCCCAGCGCTAGTGAAACAAGTGTTTTCATGAATCAAGCCTTCCTTTCCAGAATATTGGTGCCGCCATCGCAATTCGCAATGACCATGCCAGCGACAAGTTGCGCGATTGCGCGTGAGTGAGGCCGTTTTGGGCTGCTGTAACCGTGACACCTTTGCCCGAACGACAAAAACGCCACACCGCAGACGCCTGCAAATCAGCACAAAAAGCTGAAAGATTCAGCGGAGCCGTTTGTGCATTGTGTGTTCGGCGTGGAAATTTTGCTGATCAAATACGGACTTGTGGCGGTGTTTGTGGCGGCAATGCTCGAGGCTGATGTGATACCGGTGCTGGCGGGTGTCGCCGCGCACCGTGGCTACTTAATTCCATTTCTCGCACTTGCCGCCGCGAGTTTCGGAGCACTAACGGGCGACTGCATCTGGTTCTTCCTCGGACGCAGCCGCGCAGTCAGGAACAGCGCGTTGATTCAACGACTCAAATCCAAAGGGGAGATCCTTTTTCGACGACTGGGAAACTGGCAGATACCTGCTTCGCACATTGTTTACGGAACGCGCATTGCGACGATGACTTTCTTAGGAGCGCGAGGCTCAGAGGCCGGCAGATTTGTGTTGGTTGATGGAGTGTCATGTTGGGCATTAACGACGCTTCTGTTTTGCCTCGGCTTCGCGCTCAGTGCGAGCGTCTCGATCATTCTCGTTTACGTGAAGCGTGTAGAGATCGTGCTGCTTGTTGCGGTTGCTGTTTACGGTCTGATTCTTCTCTTGCTCCAACGGTGTGGGCGAAGACTGGCACGCGATGCGAACATTTAAGCTCCAGGCAAAACCGACGCTGCTGAGTTCAGTGATTATCGTCGCGATGCTGGTGGCTGCGCTCGTAATCACCAGCGCGGCGATCGCCAACATCGAGCGGACCGATGACCAGACGGTGGCCGAGATTCAGGCGCGAGATTTAGCCCAACATATCACGGACATGCGATCGCATGATCGTGAAACTCTCACGCGAGCGGCCGCATTGATCAAAGGCTCTCGGCCAAACATCACAGCCGTGCGTATTTGGGAACTTTCAAACGGCGAATTCAGCGAAGAGGCGGCGGCATTCGGCAGCGCGCCCGCGACGCCGATACCTGAAAACACGAAGAACACACTCCGCGCCGGAGCCGTTCCAAAGATTGTCAGTGCAACTCCGTCGACTGCTAACGATTCTTTGTATCGCGTGTTTGCAGTTACTTCCGAAAACGGTCGCCCAGCCGGCGCGGTCGAAATTGTTCAGCGCTTCGACAGTATCTGGACGGTGGCGCTTCGCTACCTGAAAAACGTCATCTGGTTGTCGGTGATCGCCATTATCCTCGTGCTGCTGGGCACCTATTTCCTGTTTCGGCAATTACAGTTGACCACGAAACTTGAAACCGAGAAGGGCATATTGCGAGAGCGCGTACGCGACGCAACCGTTGAACTCCGCAAACGAAATCAACTGCTCCAGGAAACTAATCTCGAGCTCTGGCATACGAACCGTCGCATGAACGAATTAGGACGTCTGGCTGCTGCCGGTCAAACGGCCGCTCACTTTGCGCACGAAGTAGGAACGCCGCTCAACCTGATTAGCGGCCACGTGCAGTTACTTAAATCGGAGCTGGATCGCGATCCGCGTGACGCCGAGGCACGCATCAAAACCATCAGCGCACAAATTGAACGCATTGAACGAATCGTTCGGCGCATGCTCGATAAGACCCGTTTCGAAACCGAGCTTTCGCCGCTCGACCTGAATGTGGTCTTACGGAAGTTGTGCGACGCGATGGCGCCGACCTTCGATAAGCACAACATCTGCCTGGCGAAAGCTTTTGCCGACAAACTGCCGCTGATGGCGGGTTCGTCAGATCGTTTGCAACAACTCTTTCTGAATCTCATCAACAACAGCCTGGACGCGATGTCGGCAGGCGGCGAGATTCAGATTCGCACCGTGCTCGAAGGCCGGCCCGGCAAAGCCCAACGAATCGTCGTCGATTTCATCGACAGTGGGTCCGGAATGACGGCGGAAGTGATGAGTCACATCTTCGATCCGCTGTACACAACAAAGGATCGAGGACGGGGAACCGGTCTGGGACTGGTGATCGTCAAACAAGTCGTGTCGGAGCTCGGCGGCACGGTGACAGTCGAAAGCGAATTGGGCAAGGGCACGCACTTTCGCATTAGTTTCCCGGCGATACCCAATGATGCGCCGATCACTGTCGAGGATCAGGAGCGTGAGGTGGAAGTAGGTATTTAGCAAATGAAACACATTCTTGTTGTCGACGACGATCAGGATTCATGCGAACTGCTGCGCGAGATCTTCACCGCGGAAGGGTGGCAAGTCGACACAGCGCTCAGTCCTTCACAAGCATTCAGTCTGGCGGAAGAGGAGAAGATCGATCTGGTTGTCAGCGACGTAAACCTCGAAGCAAACCAATCGGGTCTCGACTTGTTGAAGGATCTGCGAACGCAGTGTCCCGTAATTCTGGTAACCGGTTTTGGAACACTCGACTCGGCGGTCGAGGCGGCAAGAGAAGGAGCGTGGGACTTCATTTCGAAACCGTTCAAGGTGCAGGAGGTGGTGGCAATTGCGCGTCGCGCGCTTGAACACGATCGAAACAGCCGCGGTGGCAGTCGTGGCCCAGAACAACTCTCGGCACGTTACGAAGAAGGAGGACTGCTGGGACGTTCGCCGGTGATGATCGGGCTCTACAAAGAGATCGCGCGAGTGGCGCCGACCCGGTCGACTATTTTGATCGCCGGCGAGTCGGGCTCCGGAAAAGAATTGGTGGCCCGATCGATTCGTCAACACAGTACCCGGTCCGGCGGTCCATTCGTGGCAATAAACTGCGGCGCACTGACCGAAACGCTTTTGGAAGCGGAACTCTTCGGTCACGTGCGTGGCGCGTTTACAGGCGCAGTCGGCGATCGCAAAGGCCTTTGGGAAGAAGCTGCCGGGGGAACGCTATTCCTTGACGAGGTTGGTGAGACCAGTACCGCGTTCCAGGTGAAACTGTTGCGTGCGTTGCAGGAAGGAGAGATCAGACGAGTTGGCGCATCGAAAGCGATACAAGTAGACGCGCGCATCCTTGCGGCCACAAACCGAAACCTCGAACAGGACGTGAAAGCCGGAAAGTTTCGGGAGGATCTGTATTATCGACTCAGTGTCGTAACTCTGCGTGTGCCTGCCCTCAAGGAGCGGCGAACGGATATTCCGCTGCTGGCGGAGCATTTCCTCGCAACAGTGATCGAAAGAGAACGACACGGGTCGTTAACTTTGTCGGAGGAGACGGTCAGAACGCTCGTGGCTTATGGCTGGCCGGGAAACGTGCGAGAGTTGGAATCGGCGATCGAATACGCCGTGCTGCACGCTCGCGGGCACGAGATCGTTCCCGAAGACCTGCCAGAAAAACTTCAGTCGGCACAGGTTCGCGCGGCCGCGCGCTCACCGCTGTCAGCGCTCTTCGAAGATCTGCCTTCTCTTGACGAACTCGAACGCCGCTACCTGCTCTACATACTCGAGGTCGCTGGTGGTAATCGCACTCGCGCCGCTGAGATTCTACGCGTCGATAGACGTACGCTTTACCGAATGATCGAGCGCTACGGCATCGACTCTAATGGAAAATGATCCGTGTTGTGATGACTCCACAATTTGGCCTTAAGGAATGCAATCACGCAAAACAGCGCCGTTGCTTGACTGAACGCAAAACGCTAGGCTAGTCTGCATCGGTCAGTTAACTGACCACTTCCCATACTACTTGGGGCCGTAGCTCAGCTGGGAGAGCGCATGACTGGCAGTCATGAGGTCAGGGGTTCGATCCCCCTCGGCTCCACCAAT
>DATJKO010000375.1:0-1730 GCA_035491355.1 Pyrinomonadaceae bacterium | reverse complement strand
AAAGTACCAAGTACAAAAAACAAAGTTCCTAAAGAATGTCATCCTCACCTGGCATCGAACTCGGCAAACTCGGCGAAGCGTACGCCGCCGCATACCTAAGACAACGCGGCTATCGTCTCGTCGCTGCTAACTTCACGCTACCTGTCGGCCGCAACCTGCGCGGCGCAGTCGTCAACAACGAAATCGATCTCGTCGCTTACGACGGCGAGACACTCTGCTTCATCGAAGTCAAGACACGCGCCTCCGACTGGTTCGCGCCACCGCAAGTAAACGTCGACTTACGAAAACGGCGGCAGGTCGCGCGTGCTGCGCGAGCCTACCGCCGTATGTTTGAACTCGACGATCAGCCGTATCGCTACGACGTCGTGACCGTCATCCTGCCGCCCGACTCAACACCTCAGATCGAACTGATCCGCAACTACTGGACCTTCTGAGACGTGCTCGTGTCCTGCTTCGTTCGCGGCGAAGCATTCTTCACGTACTTGTCGAACCAGGTGATCATCTCGTACAGCACGTGTTCGATGCTCTCGCGACCAGCGTAACCGTGCGCTTCGTGCGGCAGCATCACCAACCGCACTGTCGCACCGTGACCTTTCAACGCCTGGTACATGCGTTCAGACTGAATCGGGAACGTGCCGGTGTTGTCGTCAGCCTCGCCGTGGGTCATCAGCAGCGGCTCGTTGATCTTCGACGCATACATGAACGGTGAGACCTTCAAATACATCTCCGGCGCCTCCCACAACGTGCGTCGCTCGTTCTGAAAACCAAACGGCGTCAGCGTGCGATTGTAAGCGCCACTGCGGGCGATGCCCGCGCGGAATAGATCGGTATGGGCCAAGAGGTTCGCCGTCATAAACGCGCCGTAGCTGTGACCACCGACGCCAACGCGATCGGGATCGGTAACACCAAGTTCCGTCGCCTTGTCGATCGCTGCTTTCGCGCTCATCGTGATCTGTTCGACGTACGTGTTGTTGACTGTTTCGGGGGTCCCGACAATCGGCATCGTCGTGTCGTCGAGCACTGCGTAACCTTCCAACAGGAAGAAGAGATGCGACGGGCCGACGATCGAAGTTGCTCTTTGCGTCGAACCGGTCACCTGCGAGGCGGTGCTGGCGTCGGTAAACTCGAGCGGGTAGGCCCACACGACGGTTGGCAGCCGTGTTCCGGGTTTGTAATTCGGCGGCAAGTAAAGTGTGAACGAGCATTGCACGCCGTCGGCGCGTTTGTAAGTAATCAACTGCTTCTTGATCCCGCGCAGTTGTGGCGTCGGATCGGGAAACTGCGTCAGTGCACGGGCTGTAGTTTCGCCGGCAGTGCGGATGAAGTAGTTCGGCGCTTCAGTCGGCGACTCGCGTCGCGTCAGAAACTGTTTGCCGTCGTCGCTCAACAGCGCCACTACGGTTTCGTAACTGTTCGACTCGCTGCGGAAGATGCGTTCGGTTTTGAGAGTCTGCAAGTTGAGCCGATCGAGGAACGGACGATCACCTTCCGGGCTGGCGCCGGTGCCGGTCAGGTAAATGAAGTCGCCATCTTGCAGGATTGCGCGTTGGCCCGAGGCGACGCGCGTCACCGGCGCGCCGGGATCGTTGTAGCGATCGCCTTGATTACGACTCGATACGAGTTTCGGCGCTACGTCGGGTTTGTCCAAGTAGAAAACGAACGTCCGTTGCCACCGCTTATCGCGATCGAAATCCGAGTAGTAGAACAGTGAGCCTTTTTCGCCGAAGCCC
>DATJKO010000374.1:0-2771 GCA_035491355.1 Pyrinomonadaceae bacterium | reverse complement strand
TAATCACGTTGACGCTGTTCGCAGCGCCGCATTGGACGGTGCAGACGAGCGGCGTCAATATTCGGTTGCGTGGTGTAAGCGCGGTGAGTGAGAGCGTGGCGTGGGCCAGTGGGGCAGGGTCCACGGTGTTGCGGACCGTTGATGGTGGAACGACGTGGCAAAAGTTCACGGTGACCAGCGATGAGTTGGATTTCCGCGACATCGATGCAGTCGATGCGCAAACAGCGTACGTGCTGGCAGCCGGGAGTGGTTTAGCTGCACGGATTTACAAAACTACCGACGCCGGCAAGACCTGGACGCTTCAGTTCAAGAACGAAGATCCAAAAGCGTTCCTCGACGCTATGTCGTTCTGGGACGCGAACAACGGCGTCGTCTTCGGGGATTCAGTTAATGGTCAGCTTTATATCTTGACGACTAACGATGGCGGACGGGTTTGGTCGCGAGTAGCAACCACGAACCTGCCGCCCGCCCTGGAAAACGAAGGCGCATTTGCCGCCAGCGGCACGAACATCGCCGTGTTTGGAAAATCACACGCCTGGATCGGCACCGGCGCAGCCTCCAAAGCTCGCGTGTTGCGCACGTCGGATCGTGGACGCACCTGGCAAGTGGCTAACACTCCTTTGGCCTCCGCACCTTCCGCCGGCATCTTTTCAATCGCCTTCCGCGATGCAAAACATGGGGTGATCGCAGGTGGTGATTATCGCAAGGAACAGGAAGCGGTCGACAATCTTGCGGTTACAAACGATGGCGGAATCACCTGGACGCTCGCCAAGGGCTTGTCGGGTTTTAGATCCGTGGTGGCATACGTTCCCAACACCAGGACGCTCGTTGCGCTTGGTCCGTCGGGCGGTGATTACTCGACGGACGATGGCGGAACCTGGAAACCGATCGATGGTCCTGGTTTCGACACCTTCAGCTTCGTTCCTGGTAAGAAGGTAGGCTGGGGAGCCGGCGCGAATGGTGCTATTGGCCGGTTAGAGTTCCGGGAGTAGCGAGTGTCACACGTTACCGGTCAACTCAACGGTTGAATTCTGTAGTGACTGAAATGGATATGTTCAATCCCGGGTGCGTCACCTAGAACGGAATATCATCGTCGGACAAATCACCCGGAGGCTCTGCCGGACCCCCGCCCGCGCTCGCTGAAGCCGCACGTTCCTGGGAAGATTCGTCGCCTCTCGATCCGATGAACTGCATGTCGGTGGCAGTGACCTCGAGCGACTGCCGCGGTTTTCCATCGCGATCGATGTACTCTTCCACGCGCAAACGTCCTTCGATGTAAACCTGGCGACCCTTTTGCAGATACTGTGAGGCAGTTTCCGCCTGGCGGTTCCACAGCGTGACGCGAAACCACGTTGTTTGATCCTGCATCTCGCCGTTTCGATCTTTACGGCGCTCGTTCGTGGCGATGCTGAAGGAACAAACCGGGGTACCTTGTGCCGTGTAACGCAACTCGGGATCGCGCCCGAGATTTCCCACGAGAATTACCTTATTAAAGGACATGAGGAACCTTTCTTTTAACGGGAGTTTTCAAACGTCGCGATACTACTAAGGTAGAAACGAAGAATCAAGCAAAGCCATTTTCAGCCCTTGTTAAATCTCCAGATTGTCTGTCATTTTTCATTGGCCATTTCTCATTTCTCATTTCGAACTCAAAAACACGAATAGTGACGTTGAGCTGACAAATGAGAAATGACCAATGAAAAATGACTCGATTTCGGGAAAGTCTCACTATCGCGTTTGACAAATGATTTCTGTTAGACTGTGGGCACTGTTGCTTGGTTTTTGGAATGAAGCCTCGAGTCTACATCGAAACGTTTGGCTGCCAGATGAACGTGGCCGACTCCGAACGCGCCGCTACGGGCTTGCGCGCTTCGGGTTACGATCTTTGCGACTCCGCGGATAACGCCGACGTGGTGTTGATCAACACTTGCTCGGTGCGGGAGAAGGCGGAACGAAAGGTCTATACGCGTATCGGTGAGATTCGCACGGCTCAAGCGGGGAAGTCGCTGCCACTGGTTGGTGTGATGGGCTGCGTGGCCCAACTCGAAGGCGATGCGATCTTCGAACACGCGCCGTCGGTCAACATGGTGATCGGCACACGCGCGACCGATCGCATCTCGTCGCTCATCGAACGCGCTCGCGAAGGCGAACGCAAAGTCATCGATCTCGACGAGCGAGGCGAGCACGAGGCGTGGGACGTTTCTCCCGTCGAACGTCATTCGCCACACGTCGCGTTTATTCCGATCATCGAAGGCTGCAACAAGTTCTGTTCGTTCTGTATCGTGCCGTATTCGCGCGGGCGCGAACGTAGCCGTCCCGCCAGCGACATCGTCGCCGAAACCAAGAGGCTCCAGTCACTCGGTTACAAAGAGATTCATTTGATCGGACAGAACGTCAACAGCTATCGCCCGCGCGTGGAAGATGGTCTCGAAGGTTTCCCGGGCGCGACTCCTTTCTGCCGCCTGTTGCGAGCCGTCGCCGCGACCGGAATGCCGCGCATCAAGTTTACGACCTCGTTTCCACGCGATTTTCATCCCGACATCATTTCCGCGATCGAAGAGAACCCGAACCTTTGCGACTGGATCCACCTCCCCGTGCAATCCGGCAGCGATCGCGTGTTGAAATTGATGCGCCGCGGACACAAGCGAAGCGACTACCTCGAACGAATACAACGTATTAAGAGCTCCAACCGTCGTTTGGCCCTGACCAGTGACATCATCGTCGGCTTTCCCGGCGAAACTGACGACGATTTTCGTCAAACGCTCGAGCTC
>DATJKO010000373.1:0-3825 GCA_035491355.1 Pyrinomonadaceae bacterium | reverse complement strand
GGACCACGAACTCAGCACGCACGATCCGGACGGAAACTCGTTGGATCGCTACAACAAGATCTACCTCGAAGTATTGGAGCGACAACGAACGTTGCTCGACGACATGAACCACTCGGCTGATTTCGACGAAGAACTGATCCGCAAATATCTCTCGTTGATCGACCTGGAAGAGTTTAAGATGCGAGAGAAGCAGCTTCACGAAGCTGATACCCCTGATTAACGACAACTATGCCGAAAACTTTCGATTGTCCCAAGTGTGGGGCCCCAGTGGCGTTCGAACGTTCCACGGATGGCCTCAACACGCGACCAAAACTGCGTTGTGAGTATTGTCATAGTCAATTGATCGCTCCGGATGAGATCGCCGGCCAGCCGGCACGAGTGGTTCGCATTCAATTCGGATCTGGTACCGGCGGTAAGTTTCCGAAGTGGGTCTGGTTGTTGCTGGCGATCCCGCTGATCGGTGTGATCTTTGGCGGCCTCGCTTTGATTGGCGGACTCGCGCCGTTGTTTTACTCGGTCAGCCGCAGCGCTAACCAACCGTCGAATACATCGCGGCCCAACACGCCAGGCAAGAGTAACAGCAATAGCTACGGCACTGTTCTGCTCACCTTTGGCAGTGAAGGCATCGGGCCGGGAATGTTTACTGACGCGCGCAGCATAGCGGTTGATGGCGCCGGAAAGATCTACGTCGGCGAATACCAGGGCGGACGCATTCAAGTCTTCGATCCGGCGGGCAAGTTTCTCAATCAGTGGAGCATTGGCGATCGAAAGACGATCCTGCGCGGCCTCGCGGCGGATCGGAAAGGCACGGTCTATGCAGCCCACGGTGGGACCATCACTCGATACTCAGGCGAGACAGGCGAAAAGCTTGGTGAACTGGAGTACGAACGGTCCGGCGCTGATGACGTATCGCCAGGACCAGACGGTGGGCTAGTCGCAGCGTGGCACAGTGGTAAAGACGATATCGTCGTGTTTGATGCCAGCGGTAAAGCCTTGAAAACGATTCCATCCGCGATCAGCGGCGCGAGCGGCGACTCCGAGTTGAGTATGCGAGTGGCCGTTGATGGATCCGGCAACATCTACGCACTCGGGCGATTCAACAACGGCGTGTTCAAGTTTGGGCGCGATGGGAAATTCGTGAATCGTTTTGGGAGCAGCGGCGATAAACCGGGTGAGATGCGGTCGCCTTATTCGATCGCGGTTGACGGTTACGGCCGCGTTTGTGTTGGCGATATGAAGGGCATTCAGATCTTCGACGCGAACGGACGTTACCTCGAGCTGATCCAATTGAAGGGGATGGCGTTCGGAATCGTCTTCAACGACAGGAACGAACTCTTCGTCGTCGCACGCGACCGCGTGGTGAAATACTCACTGCCCGCACCGTAGTTCATTTGAATTGGAGGAGAAAGAATCCGTGTTCCCGACGAAAGTCAGGAACACGGATTTCTGTTTTGTTACTTAGCAGGGCGGGATAGGACGTCGGCTAGTCCGTGCAAGCGACTGGCATCGGCGGCATTCTGCGTCGAGCCTGCAGTTTGCTCGACAGACGCCGCAAGGGTTTTAAGCTTCGCGAGAGAACCGCGGCTCATCTTTGAGGTTTCGGTTTTTTGAATTGCCCCGCGCAACGTGGCGATCTTCTCCGCGGGTAGTCCCTGCGAACGCTCGAGTTGATCGAGGTAAGCCTTGGCGACAACCAACTTCCGCGGCCAAACGATCTTTTCCTGGTTCTGTACGTTCAACCCGCTCACGTGGACCGTCTTCGCCGCGTCGATCTCGTTCTGCGTGAGAAACTTCGTCGGCGTCAGTTCGAAGATGTCCAGGCCGCGCGCGATTTCCGAACCGTAGATGTGGCCGTTGTACCAGTAAGCCGACCAGTCGCCACCGAGCGTGAGCATGTGTGGATCATACGGCCCACGATCGAAGTAGCCGATCTCAACCGGATTTGCGGCGTCGGTGAAGTCCATGATGGAGATGCCGCCCTGATACCAGGCCTGGACTTTGATGTCGCGGCCGGGAACCGGAACGAGCGATCCGTTATGGGCAACGCAGTTTTCAGTGTCGCCCTGAGCCGCCGGCATCTTGTAGTAGCTGGCGAAATGCAGTTTGCCGTCCTGAACGTTGAAGATCGCGTCGGCGCCCCACTTGTTCGGGTCGGTCGCACGACAGCGCGCGCCCATGCCGCCGCCCCACTCGTCAGTGAACACGACTTTCTTTCCGTCATTCGAGAACGAGGCCGAATGCCAGTATGCGTAGTTTGGATCGTTTACGGCATCGATGCGCTTCGGATTTGCAGGATCCTTGATGTCGATCAGAATTCCGTTGCCGGAGCAGGCGCCCGCGGCCAGGCCGAGTGCTGAGTAGACGGTGATGTCATGGCACTGGTCCGTGTCGGACGCTTTCTGATCTTCTTTGCCATGAGTGTGGCCGCCGTTATTCAGCGCGTTGATGACGCCAGTGCGGGCATCCATGAACAAGCGCGGACTGGAAACGATCTTCGCATCCTGCGGGGACGCGAGGGGAACTTTGATAACGTCGATGCGGAACAGCGCGGTGTTCGGATTCTGGTCCGGTTTTCCACCCGAGCAACCCTCCAGCTCTTCGTTTTGCCGCACGAAAGAAGTTCCCGAAACGTAGACGTAGATGTTGTTCTTGTCATTCGGATCCGGGACCAACGTGTGCGTGTGCGAGCCGCGGCAAGTTTGTACTGCGGCGACCTGCTTCGGATTCTTGATGTCGGTGATGTCGAAGATACGCACGCCGCGGAACCGATCTTTCGACGCAGCCGGTGAGCCCATTTCTGAAGGCTTCGGTGGCGCCGCTGGCGCAAATCCCTGTGCGCCACAGTCGACGCGGCCGTTCGGCATTTCCACTGACATGAACAACAGGTTCTTGTAAACCGAGACGTCGTTCTGTCCGCCCGGACAAACAACTGAAGTCAACAAGCTCGCCTTTGCGGGGTTCGAGATGTCGAAGATGCTGACGCCGAAGAAGTTTCCCTGGAACAGGTAATTGCCCTCGAACGCCAGGTCAGAGTTGGCGAACGCGAGTTGTGCTAGCACTAACTTTGCCGGCTTTGGAATCGGTGCCGCTTCAGGGATGCCGAGCAGGCCAAGCGTCTTGCCCACCTTTGGATCGGTAGGTTCAGTGACGCCTAGTTGAAATACGTCGGGCTTCTTGACCAGCAGGATGTGTTTGATACCCAGCGCTGCTTCACCCGCGTCAAAAACTCCGGGCGTTAGTTTGGCGCGTGGATCGCTGGTGTCTGAACCGGTCATTCCCGCGGGCAGCGGGGCGGCTGGTTCTGGCGCGAACGGATTCTCTTGCGCTTCAGGTTTTTTATCGGGGGTCTGCGTCTTGGTAGGTTCCTGCGGCGCTGGGGGCGTCGAAGTTTGCGCAAGTGCAGTGGCTGCAAAAGCCGAACACAACGCAAAGGAAGCTATCAGTAAACGGAGGGCGATACCGTGTACTCGAGTCATCGTTTCTCCTCTTTTGGTTTATCTCCGAGCATGGATTGCATGATTTTGATTTCGGCGCGTTGGCCGCTGTCGACATCGGTTGCGAAGTTAAAAAGTTCGGCGTCCTGTCCGGCACCGGCAGTGTCGAACAGTTCCTTCACCATAACTAAGGCGCCGTTATGGTGCTGAATCATTCCGTTTAGAAACAACTGGTCAAACTCTTCGCCTTTGGCATTTCTCAGGGCGTCCATTTGTTTCGCCGTGAGCATGCCGGGCATCAGCATTTCATGGCTCGACATATCCATGCCGGGCATGTGATGCATCGCCGGTGCGGTTGGCTCTTCTCTTGCGGTCAGCCATCGTTTCATAA
>DATJKO010000372.1:0-3915 GCA_035491355.1 Pyrinomonadaceae bacterium | reverse complement strand
CAACAACCGTGAATCTGCGAGTATTTGGCGACTTCCAAATCGAGCCTGATGAAACATTCACCGTTCTCTTGCAGTTTCCGAATAACGCGACGATCGCGCCGCCCGCTCAGGGTGGTACAGGCACGTGCACGATCGTCAACGACGATTCTAATGGCAAGCTTCAGTTTGGCAGTGCGACGATCACAACCACGGAAGGCGTGGGTAACCTCGTGGTCCAGGTCAATCGCGTCAACGGCTCGACAGGAACGATTACGATTGATTACGCAACCAGCAACGGGACGGCTACCTCCGGATCGGATTACACGGCGACTTCCGGCACGCTCACGTTCAATCAGGGAGAGATTGCGAAGGCGATCACTATTCCGATTACGAACGATGGTGCGGAGGAGAATGATGAGACGTTTAGTCTGACACTAAGCAATCCGACGGGCAGCGCAACCCTCGGCACGCCGTCGACCACCGTCGTTACGATCAAAGCCGCAGCGCCGCTCCTGCTGCTTGAAGATCTGGGACCGAGTCCGACGCAGGTTGCGGCACTGGACGCGTTGACGTTGCTGAGAGATCCATTCCCGGTTATCTCGACCGTCGATCTCTACAACTCCGGAACGGACAAGAACACGCGCGTGCTCGTGTTCATGACAAACGTTCAACTGCCGCAGAATGGCATCGTCGTGATTCTGGTGGGTACTAACGGGCAGACCTACGAGATTACGCCCGAGAATGTGCAGGCCGTGCCGCTGTTCGACTTCGTGCAGATCAAGTTCCGACTGCCTGACACGCTTGTTCCAGGAGTTTGCAACATCAAGGTGCGCGTCGGTGACCTGGACAGCAACCAGGGCACGATGACGATCAAACCTTAGCAGTCTCCGATTGAATTCGCCGGATGGCGATGCCTTCGTTCGCCTGGTAGAAGCCATCCTGACCGTCGATGCGTTTCATGTTTTCCTTGCCCTTGTGATGAAGCGCGACGACTTCCCACGCGTTGGACTCAAACACAGGACTGCCCGAACTCCCAGGTTCAGTGGGCGTGCGATAGTGGACCAACGTGTCGTTGCAGGCGACGAGTTCATTATCTTGCAGCGAGAGTTCCAGATCGCGTCCTTGCGGATGGCCGATGATGTACATGCGCGGCGCGGGCTTGTTCATCTGCATTGCGGACTTGTGCAGCACGAGTGGCGGCGCTTTCGGTTCCTGCTTCAACTTCAGAAAAGTCGCGTCGAGCTGCGTGTACGGCGACGACCAGCGGACCTTCTCTTCAACCTCGAGCACTTCACCCATCGCCTGGAAGTTCACCTGACATGCCTGCGGAAGAATCGCTAGCGGATTCGCCACCTCACTGATGACATGATCGTTCGTCACCAGCAGCACTCCCGGCTCACCGGGAAAGAAATCAGCCGCCTTCACTAACCAACCGGTGCCGTGTCCCTGCCCGTTACGTCGCTCGATGCGCGCGATCGAATTGCACTGGTCCAGGCCCTGCTTGTACCACTTGTAGGTCTGCATCTTGTCCGTGCCGAAGATTGCTTCGAGGTTCTGCATGTTGTCCTCGAGCGCTTCCGACTCGGCTTTCAACTCTGTCGGATTGGCTTTCGTCACAGCGCCCGATCTTTCTATGTGGCCGCTGCGAAGAACCGGAAGCAAGAGGTTTCCGGGAGGTTCATTTTCTTTCAACTGCCAAACCTCTTCGAACTGCCGCAACGTGCTGTAGATCTCGAAAGCATCGGCTGCCGGGTTCTCGACGTACATGTGGGCCACCGCGGCCGCGTTCGTTGTTTCCCCTAGTGCTACATACGCTTCAATTTTTGTGGCCATGATCCACGGATCCGAAGGCGGTGGGTCGGAGTTCCCTTCTACCTCTTCGATCGCCGCCAGGATCTCTCGTGCGAGAGCTTCCGATTCGGGAGATCCCGCCGGCGAAAACCCATCTCGCCGTGCGCGCGCGACCAGCGCGACGGTGTTGATTCCATGCCACCACACATCCATGTGTGCGGGCATGCGTTGATAGACAGAAAAGTACTGTCTGAGCGCGTGCTCGAGGTTGGCTCGATTCGCCGGCGACGCGGGATCGTTGTGGTTGACGTAAACCTGCTTGTAGATGCGGCCGATCAGCCCGTGGGCCTCGCGATTGTCGAACGTCTGCTCCGCGGCCTGGGTCACCACCGCTTCCAACAACCTCTCGGCAGGTGTGAACAGGCCTTGATCGATCAACGCCTGCGCGTACTGGCGTTGCACCGGCAAGCTTGTGAGGCCGGAACGAAGCAGGTTCTCCGCCAAATGGGTCATCGAGCCGAATTGCCGTTTCCGTCGAAGCAGCGTCAGCAACTGCTTCGCCAGTCTTTCGCTCATCGGCAACTGTTCGGAGCGGATGCGCTTGACGGTTTCATCGCAAAGCTCGGCGACTTTATCCCACTTGAACCGGTTAACCGCCTCGCGAAATTTGGCTTCGAGGTTAAGATCGTCCCAAGGCATGTTTGCCTCCCGCGATTGTCGTAGCTTCGTCGAGCTACGGAGTAGCCTTCAGGATGCGCGCCATCACTAACAGCGCGCCGAGGTGATAAGCATTGTGATCGGCGATCAGGAGCGCCTCACGCAGAATGGTCTGGCCGTCGCCGTGAGGTATCTTCGCGTGCAAATCCGTCGAGGTATTCTCCACCAGCGCTTCCATCTGTTGCAGGTCGTTCCGAAACTCGTCAATCGTTCTTTGCCAGGACGCCGGCGTACCCAAATCGTCAGGCGTGGGCCAATAACCCTTGGGAAACTCGGGCGACAAATGGTCCTGGTCGCGGCTGAACTCGAGGATGTCCCACTGCGCGAGACGCATGTGTTCCAGTACTTGCCAAGGCGTGTAAGGTAGACCATCGATCTGACGGTTGCAAAGATCTGGTGGAAAGCTATTGACGAACTCGTCGAACGATTGATGCGCACCACCGTCTCTCAGCAGGTAGAGCACGTGCTTTCGTAACGAATCGTCTGCCTGGTTTTGTGACATGATTGCACTTCCCCCTTGAGAAAAGAACTTAACTAACTTTCGAGGTGTCGAACACGACCTGATCGTGACGCCACAGCTTTACGAAAAAGTTGCGTACATCGATGTCGTTCATACCCTCGACGATCTCGGCAATGCTGCGACGCCCGTCAATCGCGTCGTACATCCGCCTCTCCGTCTCAGTGATCATCAGATACAGATCGGGAAACAGGTGCGTTTGGTTCACCAGCACGCCAGCCGCGCCAGGCGGAAGCGATTGTTGCACGCACGTGGTCCAGGGCAAACGAATCGGCACGTACTGAAGGAAGTTGTCGAAATCAACTCGCAATCGAGCGTGGTCAGCGTTGTTTGGATAAGCGACGACACTGTGATTGCCCATCAACCCTCGCCACAGTTCCATCGCGGCGTACTGCTCCCGTTCGGGTAACCCGGCCAAACGATCTGCATGCGGCGTTCGCGCGATCGAACCACACTGCGGCAAGTAAGCAGCTTGCCAGTACCAACGGCCGAAGACCAGGTCACTGCGCTCGAGGAATTCGTACAACTGCGGCACGGAGTACGCGCGGTCACGCGGATTCAGCAGCGCGTCGGCGAGCGCATCACTGTTCGCGAACTCACGCGAACCGCCTTGCGCCGACAACACCGGATGATGTTGCGGCAACATCTTCAGTACTGCGATCAGATCCGCGATCTCCGGTTGCGATGTCCCGACCCCCAAGCGCCGGCAATACTCCTGCATCATGTAAACACCGGTTCGACCGTAAGGCGCGTAGACCATCAGGTACATCGCGCCGTCCGTCTTCAGCACTGAGCGCAGCGCACGTAAACCAGCGTCGGGATCGGCGAGGTGATGCAGGACGCCGGTAGAAATGATGTGATCGAATGTAAGGTCTAAGTCGCCGGCTTTCTCGATTGGCAGTTGCTGCACT
>DATJKO010000371.1:0-12918 GCA_035491355.1 Pyrinomonadaceae bacterium | reverse complement strand
ATGGCATCCCAGTCAGCTTCCGAGAAGTCGATGGTCGGTGCGCGCTTGGTGCGTCCGGCGGAGTTGACCAGGATGTCGACCTTGCCGAGCGCCCCGATCGTTTCGTTTAGCACCCGCTCCAGCGAGGCGCGATCAGCGACGTCGGAAGTGACGCGTAGTGAGCGTCGACCAAACTCTTCGATTTCGCGGGCGGCAGCGTCGACCTGTTCGGCGCGACGAGAAGTAGCAACGACGTCGGCGCCGGCCCGGGCGAAACCGTGGGCGATGGCACGTCCGATACCGGAAGTGCCGCCGACAACGACGGCTACCTTGCCATTGAGTTCCAAAGGCGAATAAGTCATAGGATGGGACTTTTTGTTTTACCCGAGGTGACTACAGATCACACGGGTGTCGCTTCGTGCAATCCGATGGATTGCGGTTCGTTTCGAAACTGGAAAAGGTTAGACCACTTTTAGCAAGTGCGGCTACTGTGTAACATCGCCCGTCTGCCGTCGTCAAGCACAAAAACTCCCGTCCTGATTTATGTTAGCTGACGTTTCCACGCCCCGTTTCTTAAGGAAAATGTTGCTTGTCTACGCGCGGTCTGCGTGGTAAAGTCTTGCTTCCTTCGTGAAATTGGTATTACCAAAATGTCAGCGGCCAGCACACAGATTATTCGACGACGTTCGGTAGGAGGAAACGTTTGGCTCTCGCACGAGTCCGCGAATCCTGATTACCTGGCGAGCCTCCGGGTGCAGCAACTGAAGTATGAAGTTGCTCCCTCCGAAGAAGCTGTCGGATTGTGGATGTTTGACGAGATCAAACGCGCCGCGGCTGACAAACCCGGGCCGCTGGTGATCGTCATCCTCGGCGGTCGTGGCGCTCAGGCGTTGCATCGGTTGTTAGGCGTGATCGCCACCGGCAACGACTACGATTCCCTGCTCGGACGTCTTCAAGTGTTTACGCAAGACGCGCTCGCGCCCCTGCGATTGGATAATGGACTGAGTTTCGTGCGCGACTTCGAACGGCTGCTCGGCCCTGACTTCTTTCGCAAAGTGCAAAACTTCACGTCCATGCGCACCGACGCTGAAGATCTCGAGGCGGAACTGGCGTCCTATGTCGAACGGTTGGAATCGCTGGGCGGCATCGACATCTTTTTCCTGGGTCTCGGACCGGAAGCTCACGGCGCTTCGCACCTGTGCTACATCAAACCAGGTTCTGGTGCGACTTACAGCGACGTCGGGGGATTAATTCCTCTTTCGGAATCGATCCTCGAGCACCACGTCAATAAGTTTAAGGCCGGCGGTACCGTGGTCACTGAAGCTGACGAAGCTGAGTGCCGCGCGGCGCGCTACATTCTGACGCTTGGTCCAGCCGCGATTCTCGGCGCCCGCAGAATCGTGCAATCGATCGTCGACGCTGACACTGCGCCGGCTAAGCGTGAAAGTTACCGACAGTTGTTGGATACGGAGATTTCCGCTGACGCGGACACACGTCAGCAACAGTTCGATCGGAATCCCGGACTGTGGTTGCGCGTTCATCCAAACGTCCGTTCGTTGATACTTCAGAATGTTTTAGAGACTGGAACTTAGTACTTGGTACTTTGTGCTTTGTGCTTTGTGGTTTGGACCAGCTGGGAAGACATTAAAGTACCAAGAACGAAGTACAAAGAACTAAGTACTAAGCACTGAGAACAAAGTACAAAGAACAAAGACCTAAATCATGTCGAGCGTACAAACGCCTTCATTACTGAGTGAGTTCGCGATCATCGTCGATCCCAAAGACAACGTCGCCGTCGTTAAGAACGCGACGTCGCCCGGACTCGAGTTGTTGCTGCCCGACGAAACGGCGATCGAGGTGCGCGCCGCTGTGCCGCCGGGTCACCGTTTCGCGACGCGCGATATCCCGGCCCGCGAGTTCGTACTTCAGTTTGGACAGCCAATAGGCACTTCGCTCGGGATCAAACAAGGCGAGCAGATCACGCACGAGAACATGTCTGACGAAGTTCCGATCGTGCGCGACCTGCCGGAAAACCTGCACACACCCGAACCCGACTACTTTGCGATCGACGAACGTGGGACCTTCATGGGCTTCCGGCGATCCGATGGCCGAGTGGGCACGCGTAATTACGTTTTGATCGTGCCGACGAGTATGTGCGCGAGTCATGAGGCATCGCAGATTTCCACGATTGCCGAGTTCACGATGTACGACCGGCAAAAGTATCCGAACGTCGATGGCGTGGTTGCGATTCCGCATAACAAAGGTTGCGGCTGCCAGGACGGATCGACCATCGACGTGATGTTGCGCACGCTTTCAAACTATGCGGACCATCCAAATGTCGGTGGCGTGATCCTGATCGATCTCGGTTGCGAGAAAACCAACCTGTCGCAGGTTGAGCGCTACCTGCTGAAACGAGAGAAGGCGTTTGATAAGCCGGTGGCGAAGATCGGGATTCAGGAAGTCGGCGGCACACAGGCAGCGATTCAACAAGGTCTGAAGGAAGTCGAACAGATGCTGCCGCGGGTCAACGAGATCGCTCGTGAAGAATGCCCGGTCAGTGAGTTGGTACTGGGCGTGAAGTGTGGCGGATCCGATGGGTTTTCCGGCATCTCCGCCAATCCGTCGCTCGGCCGCGCTGCGGATCTGCTGGTGCGATCAGGTGGCACGGTGCTGATCACTGAAGTTCCCGAGTTCTGCGGTGCTGAGCATCTGCTCGCGAGCCGCGCCAAGGACGTCGAAACGGGACGCGCTGTTTATCGACTCGTCGATTGGTATAAAGAATACGCCTCGAAATTCGGCGCGGTGCTCAACAACAATCCGAGTCCCGGCAACGTCGCCGGTGGTCTACTCAACATCACGATCAAATCGCTCGGCGCGATCGCGAAGGCCGGTACGACTCGCGTGGAAGGCGTGATCGAGTATGCCGAAACAGCCAGGACTCGTGGCCTGAACCTGATGCAGGGACCCGGTTACGACCAGGAGTCGACGCCCGGTTTGGTCGGCGCCGGAGCGACCGTAGTTGTCTTTACCACCGGACGCGGCACCACGATCGGCAACGCCATTACACCGGTGATCAAGCTTGCTTCGAACACGCCGGTGTTCGAACGAATGTCGAACGACCTGGATCTCTCAGCCGGCGGCGTGATCGACGGCACTGAAACAATCGACGAAGTGGGCCAACGCGTTTTCGATCGCATCGTTGCAGTGGCGAGCGGTCTGCAAGCGAAAGCCGAAGAGCACAAGCACCGCGAGTTTCAGTTCTGGGCCGAACAAACAGTGTCGCTCTAGTTCGCTTCTCCTACCTGATCCACTTAGAACTTCTCCCGCAAAGACGCCAAGGCGCAAAGAAAACCTGTGGAATCGCGGCAGCGCTTTGCGCCTTGGCGTCTTTGCGGGAGAAAATAAACGAAGACTTCAGTCCCATGACCACAAAACTGCTAGGCATTGACGTTTCAACTACTGGCGTCAAAGCGCTGGTGATTGATCGCGACGGCGCCATCAGCGACAGCTTCACTTCCCCGCTTCACTTGTCCAACCCGCAGCCACTCTGGTCGGAACAAAAGCCGAACGATTGGTGGCAAGCGGCAGTGAACAGCATTCAGCACGTTGTGCGTGAGAACGCGGGCGGCGATATCGCAGCGATCGGACTGACGGGCCAAATGCACGGGCTGGTCCTGCTCGATGAAGCAGGCGAAGTGCTGCGTCCGTCGATCCTTTGGAACGATCAGCGTTGCGCTGCCGAGTGCGACGAGATTCGCGCGCGACTCGGTAAAGAACGGCTGATTCAGATCTCCGGCAACGACGCGCTCACCGGTTTCACGGCGCCGAAGATTGTGTGGGTCCGCAATCACGAACGCGAAGTTTACGATCGCGCGCGCCACGTTCTGCTGCCGAAGGATTATCTTCGCTACAAACTCACCAGCGAATATGCGATGGACAAAGCCGACGGTTCCGGAACGTTGTTGTTCGATCTGCAACGGCGCGATTGGTCTAACGAATTGCTCGACGCGCTCGATATTCCCGCCGCCTGGTTGCCACCAACGTTCGAAGGTCCTGCTATCACTAGTCGCATCACAGCAGAGGCAGCGCAAGCCACTGGACTCAGCGAAGGGACGCCGGTCGTCGCGGGCGGCGGCGATCAGGCAGCACAGGCAGTCGGCGTTGGCGCGATTCGTCCGGGCGTGGTCGCGTTGACACTCGGAACGTCAGGCGTGGTCTTCGCTGCAACTGAAACGCCGCTGATCGAAGCGCAGGGACGGCTGCACGCGTTCTGTCACGCGGTGCCTGAACGCTGGCACTTGATGGGGGTGATGTTGAGCGCCGCAGGAAGTCTGCAATGGTATCGCGATGCACTGTATCCAAATGTGAGTTTCCAGGAGCTGGTCAACGAAGCTGCTGAAGTCGCGCCAGGAAGTGACGGTCTCCTGTTTCTTCCGTACCTGTGTGGCGAACGCACGCCGCATCCGGATCCACTCGCACGCGGATCGTGGGTCGGACTCACCACGCGTCACACGCGCGCTCATCTCACGCGCGCGGTGCTCGAAGGCGTCGCTTTCGGATTCAAAGACATGTTCTCGTTGATGCAGGACGTCGGACTTGGAGAGATTGATGAGGTGCGCGTGTCGGGAGGCGGAGCGAAGAGCAACTTGTGGCGACAAATTCTCGCGGACGTACTCGGGAGTGAACTCGTGACCGTGAACACGACGGAAGGTGCTGCTTACGGAGCAGCGTTGTTGGCGGGTGTCGCCGCGGGCGTCTGGCCGAACGTCGACAGGGCTTGTGCGCAAACGATCCGCGTGAGCGACCGGGTGACACCTAGTGAAACGAACACCGCTCGTTACGCCGAAATGTATCGGCAGTACCAGTCGCTCTATCCCGCGCTTCGTACCGTATCTCACTCGCTTTCAGAGATTGAAAGCAGTTCGAGTGCTAAGGCGCAATCGTGATCGTGCCCAGGTTGCTGATCCGGCCGTGCGCTCTGACGAAGATGGTCGTGATCCCCGCCGGCAGAATGTTCGGCAACCTGAACGTCAACTGCATGAACTCCGTCCCCGGAACCGCGCGGAAGTCTTCAGCCGGTACTTCGATCTGCTGATTGTTACTGCCAATCAACCTGACGATCACTGCGGCTGGAGTTTCACCCGGATTCAATTCCAGGTTTCTCACGAACAGCATCACACGAGTGTTCCGATCGGTTCCCGGTTCGAACCCTTCCGGTATCGACACAATCTGGAACGGATCTCTCACGTGGAAGAGTGAATCGAACGCCGTTGCCTGATTGACCAGCGGACCCGACTCCTCGAGCAGCAACTCGATGACGTCATCGTTGATGATCGTGCCAATTGCCTGCGGCGCCGCCAGCGTCGCGTTAACACCCTTCGACAGATTCACGGCAAAAGCTTCATTCAACTCCGCGCTCTTGTCGCCACAGACTTTCACGGTAACAAAGAGTGAGAACTGGCCGGGCTGGAAGGTGAGTGTGCCGGAGGTATTTTCAAAGTCGACACCGGGAGTGCCACAAGCAGCGCCGCCGTTCGCGTTCAAGTCTCCGGTGGCGTAACTCACACTCACTGTGCGTCCGGTCGCCGCCGAGAGACGAACCTCAAACTGCGCGTTCGTGGTCGTGCCCGCACCACCTTCAATTACAGAAGCATTGAACGCCAGCAGACCGGGGACTGTGGTCTTGTCTTGAATGGTGACCGTCATCCGATTGGGAGAACCTAACGAATCGAGGTTCGAAGGATTCTTCAGTTCCAGGGTGAAGGTTTCATTCGGTTCAGTGGTCGCATCATCGGTAATCGGAATCTGAATGGTCTTACTGGTCTCACCGTTCGCGAAGTTCAACGTCCCCGAAGCGGCGGTGTAATCCTGACCGGCGGTCGCGGTTCCATCCGTCGTCTGATACTGAACGCTCAAGGCACCCGACGCGCCGCCTGTGCGCTGAACGGTAATCGTCGCGGTACCAACGTCCTCGATCACGGCAAACGAACTGAGACTAAACTGCACGCTTCCCGTAGCTCCGGTGGGATCGGCAGCTGAGAACTCCGAGGTGTTCCCATTCGGATCCGTGGCCGTCGCAGTGATCACGCGACCACTCGGCAACGCGATTGGGAAGCTCACATCGATCGCTGCAAGACCGTTGGCGTTTGTAGTTACCGCAGTCGTGTTGAAGAACAACGCGCCTTCGCCGTTTCCTGACGGGTCGACTGCCGCGTTCGAGTAGAAATCGATCTGGTACGTGGTGTTTGGCCTCGACGTCAGACTTCCGAGAATCGTTGTATTACTCGCGTTCGACGAAACAGTGGTGATCACCGGAAAGTTCTGCAAGTTGTTCGCACCGAGGTCGCTGTCATCCGGATCGTTCGCGGTCACTCCCGACTGCGGACCGATATCGATTCCGAGCCCGCCATTGCCAAAGATCGAGTTCCCGCGAACGGAACTGCCGGTGCCCGTGAAGAGCAAGACGCCAGGACCACCATTGAAAGCGATCTTGTTTCCCGCTCCGTTCTGGATGCCGCCGACGAAATCGTTCGTCGAGCCGTTGAGCCGTACACCCTGGAACGTGTTCGGGAGTGGACCAGTCCCCTGCGCGTTTAGTCCGATCAGGTTGCCGTGAATGACGACGTTGCTGACCGGACCAGTAGCGCCGACGAGGATCCCGGTCAGGTTTCCGGAAATCACATTTGCGGCGCCCGCGGCGGTGCCGCCGATCAAGTGACCGTTAGTGAAAATCGCAATGCCGTTTTGTGTGTTGGGACTCAGGGCTTTCGAGCCGGTGACGTCCGTGCCTATGTAGTTGCCTTGCACGGTCGCCGCAACGCCGGAGTTGATCTCACCGAGCGAGACGTTTCCGGCACCGCCGTTGGCGGCGATGATGTTTCGCGCTTCTGGTGTCGTGCCGCCGATCAGGGCGCCGTTGCCCGCGACAACACCGGTGTTGCTATTACCGAGAGCGACTGTGCCGGTGATGTCGGTGCCGATGTAGTTGCCTTGCAACTTGCTGCCGGAGCCGCTCAGGAAAACACCGTTGCCGCCGTTGCCGGAAATGATGTTTCGCGCACCAGGTGTCAGGCCACCAACAACTGTGTTCGTCGCGCTGAAAGTTACGATGCCGCTGCCGCTCTGGAGGCTCTTCGTTCCGGTGACATCGGTTCCGATCAGGTTGCCCTGAATCGTCGTTGCATCAGCCACGATAAAAATGCCGCGCGCCATGCCGGTGATCACGTTTCGTGCTCCCGGCGTGGTGCCGCCAATTAGATTGTTTGCGGCACCCTGTCCGGAGATCTCGATCCCGTTGAGTCCAATGCCGATGGCGGCATTTCCGGTCGAGTCAGTGCCGATGTAATTGCCCTGGACCACGTTGTTGCTGCCGAACAAGGTGATGCCGTTCGTGGTATTGCCGGAAATCACATTGCGCGCTGCCGAGGTTGTGCCACCAATCAGGTTGTTTGACGAATTCGACAGCGAGAGCCCGTTGCTGTTCGAGCGCGCCGTCGTGCCCGCCGCATCGACGCCGAGATGGTTTCCCTGAAAGACGTTGTTATTGCAGTTCAAGACAAAAATCGCCTCGCCACTGCTGAAGTTACCGATCGCGAGTCCGCGCACCGTTGTGCCGCCGGCTTTGATGACGAGACCTCGCCCGCTGCTGATCCCGACGCCATTGATCTCGATCAGCGGAGTTCCCGCGTAGCCGGGTTGAGTTGCCGCATCGATCACGACTGGATCAGTGATGTCCGGAAGCTGGTTGACGAGGTTGATGGTCTTTACGCCCGGCCCGGGAATGTTGAAGGTGATAGTGTCAGTGCCGACGGTAGCGTTCGCATTGGTGATCGTTTCGCGCAACGAGCCGGTGCCGTGATTGTTGGTGTTTGTTACGACGAAGGGTTGTCGCGTCGCGGTGAAGTTAGCCGTTTGCGGCGCACTCAAGTTATTGAATGTCAGATTGACTGGACCAAAGGTGAAACCAAGCAATGCCGGCGTTAGCGTGTAGTTGCCGCCGGCTGCGAGTTCGAAACTGTAGTTTCCGTTGGCGTCAGTGGTTCGCAAGCCCGATTGAGAACCGCTGAGTGTGACGGTCACACCGACCAGGCCGGCGCCGTTGTTCGTAATCTGGCCGCTAACGACATGGAACGCTGTGGCACTCGCAGTCGCAGTGAAGTTCAACGTCTGATTGCTCGTCAGGTTATTGAAAGTCTGACTCGGCGGCGCCATCGTGAAGTGCGCTTTCGCAGCACTCACAGTGTAACTTCCGCCTTCGCGCAAATGAGAGAACTCGTAAGAACCGTCGCTTCCGGTGACGACTTGCGAGATCGACGTCCCATCATTCAGCACAACTTCGGCGCCACTCACGGGCGCGGCGCCGGCGTCGAGCACCTGGCCGCTGATGATGTGCGACATCGTCAACTTCGTGATGAATGCGTCGTCACTCGCGCGGTGTAAGGGCTGAAACGAATTTGGCGTCGTGGGAAAACTCGGCGACTGGGCCACGCCCGCGACGTAAGTGTTGCCGGAACTGTCGAGTGCGACCGCCAGGGCTTGCGCGCTCACGCCCGTGAAATCTGTAGTCGAAAGCATGCCGCCAAGGAACGTCGAGTAGAGCAGAGCGCTGCCGTTCGGATTGATCTTCGCGACGAACGAATCGTTACCGCCTGAAGGCAGAGTGGCCAGGTACAGCGTTGAAGGTTTGAGGGGTTCAAACGCGAGCGCGCTGGTGACCGGGCCGTTGTACCCCTTGGTGACTTGCGCCCAGGTGCCGCCATTGTCGGTGCTCTTCAGCAGTCCCTCGAAATCCGACAACAGGTAAACAGTGGATGCGCTTGCCGGGTCGAAGACGATCGGTCCTTGTTTGTCTGTTGACTTTGACCAGGTATCGCCGCCGTCAACACTCTTGTAAACACCGCTCGTGAGGAACGCGTAGAGCAAGCCCGCAGTGTGCGGACTGGCAGCTATAAACCTGCCGAATGGCCCAGCGGTCGCCGCGCCAACCGGGTTCCACGTGGCGCCACTGTCGACACTCCGGAATATTCCGGCGGGACTCACGAGTGCAGTCGCATAGAGTGTCGCGTTGTTGTGCGGGTCGACAGTCAACGAGTTGAAACCGACCGACGGAACACCAGTGCCAACCTGGGTCCAGTTATCGGCGCCATCCGTCGTCTTGAAGACTCGACCATTCGCGTTACTCGTCTGCAATGCTGCGTAGAGCGTAGACGGACTGACCAGATCGATCGCCAAACAAACGATCGTGGCGTTGCTGCCCATACCGTTCTTGCGCAGGTTCCAGGTCGCTCCACCATCAGTGGTTTTGTAAACACCGAAGTTGCCTGTGTCGAAAGACTGGGTTGCCGCGTAGAGCGTCGCCGGCGTCGACGGATCCATCACCAGCGCGATGACTCTCGTATCATTTAGACCGTTATTGATCGCGGTCCAACTGCGGCCGCCGTTCGTACTCTTGAAGACTCCGGAGCCGGTGCCGGCATAGAGTGTCGAAGGTTCGTTGGGGTGCGCGATGATAGTGTTAATGCTGGAGTTGATGCCGTAATCAAGGCCGTAATTATCGTTGCTCCACGTCGTACCGTTATCAATGGTTTTGAACAGCGTACTCCGCGTGCGCAACGCTCCGGGGACGACCGGAAAATTCCGCGAGTTAGTAATGCCGACCACGTGTGTGTTGCCCGCCGCATCAACCGCGACTGCGCGTGCGAAATCGTCGGAGTCGCCGCCGAGATAGGTGGAATAGACGAGCCCTGAACCCTGGCTGTTGAGCTTGGTTACGAACGCTTCCTCGACGCCGTTGTTGTGGAATCCATTAAGCGGGTTGAGCGTGGGGAAATTCGCTGATCTCGTGTTGCCTACGACGGAGACCTCGCCGGAAGCATTGACCGCGATGCCGCGACCCGAGTCAAGAGAGTTGCCACCCAGATACGTGGAATAAGCGAGTGAACCGTTGGTGCCGAACTTGGTTACGAATGCATCGCCATTGAACGTGTCGCCGAGAGTCGATTGAAAGGCGTTCGCAGTCGGAAAGTCGGTGGAGCTGGTTTGACCCGTCACGTAAATATCGCCCGCGCTGTCGAGTGCGAGTGCTTGTACCGTGTCGCAACTGCTGCCGCCCAGATAAGTCGAGAAAACGAAGGCTGGAACCGCCGGATTGATCTTCGTAACAAACCCGTTGTCGCAGGTACCAGGTACAGACGATTGATTTGCATTTACCGTCGGGAAGTTGCTCGAGCCTGTGTTACCGGCAACATAAATGTTAGCGGCACCATCAACCGCAATGCCGTTTGCGGTATCGCTAAAATTCCCGCCGAGCAACGTGGAAAACAACAAACCTGAACCAGTTGCATTGAACTTCGTTACAAATGCGTCTTGCCCACCCACGATAAAGGTGCCGGCGTAAAGAATTGCCGAATTAGTCGGATGTGCGACCAGAGTGCGGACGTTCAAGTTCAACATGCCGTTGTTTGCGCTGGTCCAGTTTGTTCCGCCGTTAACCGTTTTGAAGATGCCAGCACCTGCCGTGGCCGCGTAAAGCGTGGAAGGCGTCGACCGATCTGCGACCAGCGTGGTGACCATAATATTATTGGGCAGGCCGGTCGTTACCGGCGACCACAAACCACCGCCGTTCGTCGTCTTGTTAATGATGGCCAACCCGCCTTGGCCATGCGCTGAGTAGACAGTCGCGGCATTGAAAGGATCGATAGCTATCGAATTGACGAAATTGTTGTCGTTGCCGCCGAGTCCGTTGTTTATCGGCGACCAATTGGCGCCGCCGTTCGTCGTTTTGAACAGACCGCTTCCGAACGTCCCGGCGTAGATGGTTGCAGGCGTCGCCGGATCGACGGCGAGTGCGTGCACGTTCGGTGCGTTCACCAGGCCAGTGAAATTGTTCAGAGGCGACCAGGTCGTTGCGCTATCCGTGCTCCTGAACACGCCATTGCCCGTGCCGACGTACATAGTCGATGCCGTTGTCGGATCAAAGACGATCGTCAGGATCGAGAGATTCGCAATCGGAAGACTTACTGCGCTCCAGGTGTTACCACCATCAACCGATCTAAAAAGACCATTGCTGAATCCGGCGTAGACAACGGCCGAATTGTTCGGGCTGACGGCCAGCGATTGCACCAACAGAAAGTTTGACGGCAAGCCTGTGGTTGGCAGCTTGGTCCAGGTTGCGCCGCCGTCGCTGCTACGAAATGGACCGTTCAGAGTTCCAGCGTAAAGCACTTGTAGAGCATTGGGCGCCACGGCGATTGTATGCACGTCACCGGACATGCCGCTGTTGAGATTGTTCCAACCCGTCGCGCCGTCAATAGTTTTAAAGAAGGCACTCGCGGTCTTCAAAGGGTTGACCAATGGAAAATCTTGAGCGCTCGTGAAACCGCCGACGTGCGCGTTACCGGCTGCGTCGACGGCAATCGTCGTTGCACTGGTAGTGCTGAAGCCGGTAGCTCCGTTGAGATACGATGAATACACCAGGGTACTGCCGGTTGGATCGAGCTTCGTAATGAATGCACCGCCGCTTTGGCTCGTCGTCTTGAACGCTCCCGCAGTCGTGGGAAAGTCAGTCGAGCCCGTGAAGCCCACAACGTACGCGCTGCCTTGCGAATCTACAGCGATGCCTTGCGCAAAATCCTGGCCGTTTGTCCCGAGGAAAGTTGAATATGAAAGTACCGGATCGATCACCAGCGGCTTGCGCGAATCGAAGTTGCGCACTTTAAAACTAACTTCGTTTCCGCTAATCGCGTACGCGCCTTTGCCTTCACTTCGACCACCGTTCTCCGTGAGTTGATAAATGACCGGTTTGTGCAACCGGACCCCACCATCTTTCCACGCGAGCAACAGATCGCCTGTATTGTCGACACGAACTCGATCCGCGCCAACGACACGAAACTTGATCGCTTTCGGATCGGCGCCGGGCGCAACCACGAAGTCATATTCGAGCTCGCTTTGATTGCCGTAGTAAACGACGTCGATACCGGGGTAGATCCCTTTGTAGTAGACCCTGCGATACGTCGGAATATCGCGGCGCCATTGCGACGGATCGTTACCGGCGAAGTAGTTGACCTTGCCGGGCAGTTGCTCCTGCCCTTCAACCTGCGCCGCTGCGTTCGCACCGATCATCTGCAACCGCAGGACGAAACCTTCGCGCGTTTCTCCGGCGGCCGGCGGCTGGAGTGAGTTCTTTTCGCTTGCGCGTGGCTTGCGCAGCGAGAGAACAGCTTCGTTCGCTGTGAGAAACAGATCGTAACCAGGTCCGTGTGACAGGAATTTGACGGCGCGATCGACCTGTCCTTCGTTACTCTCAAAACGCAACGGCAGCCTGCCGAAGCGTTCGGCAACTTTAGCTTTTGTTGCGCTGTCTACAGACGGCGGGGCAGGCGCACGATCCCGGGTTGTTTCACTGTCGTCGCCGCTGGCAGCGACGAAGATCGTCGTGGCAAAAATTGTAAGTAAACAGACAAGGGCGGTGATGAACAAACCACGATTAGAGCGGGGGAAATGAGCGGGGGTATTCATTGTTATATAACGGACTACAGAGAGAGAGAGTCTTTCTTAAATAGAGTGCCTTATGATCTGGGACAATGGCAGGCGAACTTGGGAGACGTTCGAGAGAATGCCGCTGCACCTGCAGCTTAACGCTTGTGATCGTTAAACCGCGTCCTTTTTAGTATTAACAGCGCGTAAAGTCAAACGCGTGTTTTGTTCGTAGTCAGTTGTCCGTGGTCAGTAGTCCGTAGTTGGTTATAGACAACGTACGAAGCTCAGCGTTCCTGTGCGATATGCAGAGATATGCAGAGAGGCACAGAGATGCGCAAAGTTGATATTGACACCGCCTTCTGTTGGATTTGCTAAGACGGGATTGAGAGATGGTCAGTAGTGCGAGAGGGGCGGGTAACTCCCACTATCCCCGCCCTATGGTTCTCGTGCCTTCACCCCACG
>DATJKO010000370.1:0-2594 GCA_035491355.1 Pyrinomonadaceae bacterium | reverse complement strand
GAGCTAATCGCGCACGACAAAGTTTGCGCAACGTGTCGTGGGACTTTCGTAGCTGTCAAACCGGGGCATCCGGCTTACCATCGCTGGTAGCGCATGCCATTTTCCATTTTCCATTTCTCATTTGTCGTCTGTCATTGAATGGTAAATGGAAAATGACAATGGAAAATGACAAACGGAAAATGAAATGATCCACCGCCCTCGTCGCCTTCGCCGAACTGAAGCGCTCCGCTCAATGGTGCGCGAAACACGTCTCACGCGTGACGATTTCGTCCTGCCGTTGTTCGTCTGTCCCGGCGAAGGCGTGCGTCGCGAGATCTCGTCGATGCCGGGCGTCTACAACCTCTCGATCGACGAAACCACCAAGGAAGTCGCGGCCGCTTTCGACACCGGCGTGCGAAGCATCATCCTTTTCGGTTTGCCCGAGTCGAAAAACGAAGTCGCTTCCGGCGCTTACGCGGAAGACGGCATCGTGCAGCGAGCGATTCGTGCCGTTCGCCAGTCGACACCGGATGTTCTGATCATGGCTGACACGTGTTTGTGCGAGTACACGTCACACGGACACTGCGGTGTCGTGCGCGGCGGCGAAGTGGTAAACGACGAATCGCTCGAGTTGTTGGCGATGACCGCGGTCAGCCAGGCAGCGGCGGGAGCAGATCTGGTTGCGCCGTCGGCGATGATGGATGGACAGGTGGGCGCGATTCGCACAGCACTCGACGAGTCAGGATTCGAGAACGTCGGGATCATGGCGTACGCCGTGAAATATGCTTCAGGTCTGTACGGCCCGTTTCGCGAGGCAGCGCAAAGCGCGCCGGAATTCGGCGACCGCCGCGCTTACCAGATGGACCCGCCAAACGTGCGCGAGGCGATGCGCGAGGCGGAAATCGATGCCGCCGAGGGCGCCGACATCCTGATGGTCAAACCGGCGACGATCTATCTCGACGTTCTAAGTATGGTTCGGGAGCGGTTCGACCTGCCGACGGCGGCTTATCACGTCTCCGGCGAGTACGCCTTGATCAAGGCCGCCGCGCAAAAAGGCTGGATCGACGAGCAGCGCGTAATGTTGGAAACCCTCACAAGCATCAAACGGGCGGGCGCAGACATCATACTGACCTATTACGCTCGCGAAGCAATCAGAGCGCTGGAGCAAATCAAATGACGACAACCCACAGATTACGCAGATCTGTGTTCGTGGTTTCGAGCTTGCTTGTGTTGCTCGTAACGGAAGCGCCGGGTCAGTCAGGACGGCGAGCTCCCAAACCGCCTCAAACTCCTGTCACGACGCCCCAATCCGAGGTGGCCGAGACCAAACCGAAAAGCGACGGACGCGAGTTGAACCACAAAGTGTCGCTCGTCGTGGCGCGGGAGTCGACTTCGAAACGGCTCATCAGCGAAGAGGCGATCTTCTCCAACTTCGTAGCGCGGATGAATCAGTTGACCAATGTGACCGTAACGGATCTCGGCGAGCTGAAACGCGACCAGGCGGTTAAGCGGGCGAAGATGGAAACCGAGTCGGCTGTCGTGCTGATGCAATTCGACATCGACGAGTTTCAGGCGGCGACGATCATCGTGAATCCGCAGGACATGGATGTTAAGGTCACTGTCTTCTCGCCCCAGACCGGGCAGAAGAAGTTTGAAGGCAAGGTTTATTACAAAGCGGTCGGTGGTCCGATGTTGAAACGCGACAACTGGCCCAACGGCACGCCGATCAGGATTACGACTGAAGCGGTCGGTATTGAAGCCGCGGAACAAGTGCGCGACTGGCTAATCGTCGAAGACCAGAAAAAGAAGCCGTAAGCTGTTTTATCCGTGTAATCTGCGTTAAGCCTTAATCTCGTCCAGCGCGCGGCCCAATCTCTCTAAGCCCGCTTCCAACACATCGGTCTCGCCGGCGATCCCAACGCGAAAGTGTTCTGGTCGTTCGAAGAAGCTGCCCGGCACAACCGTCGTCTCATACTTCTCACGCAACACGCTACACAAACGATCCGACGTCTCACCACTGCGCAAGCGCGGAAACATCACCGTACCAAACTGCGGCCGCACGCATTCCAGGTCCTGTCGCGCATCGAGAAACGTATTCAGCAGTTCTCGATTGCGATCCAGCAGCGTTTTCGCCCGCCCGGCTATCTCGTCGATCTGACGCAAAGCGACGACGCTCAACCGCTCGCCGGAGTGTACCTGAGTTGCACTGAACAGATCGTTGAGCAACCACATTCGCCGCGCGAGCTCAGGCTCGGCAAAGATCCAACCCGACCTCAGGCCGCTCAAACCAAACGCCTTTGTCAAACTGCTCGTCACGACAAAATGATCGCCAAGATGAAACGACGTCGGCGGCATCTCTGCAAACAACGTTTCGAGATAAACCTCGTTCACCAGCACGCGGGCGCCGACACGCTCCGCGATCTCACCTATATCCTTTAGCGTTTCCTGGTGAGTTAACACTCCGCTCGGATTGTGCAGATTCGTGACGACAATCAACCGCGTTCGATCGCTTACCTGTTTCGAGATCTCCTGAGCCAAGACACGAAATCCTTCTTCAAACCTGCGCTCATACCTCTTGATGTCAGCGCCAAGATATCGCGCCGTCGCAAGCATCG
>DATJKO010000369.1:0-3507 GCA_035491355.1 Pyrinomonadaceae bacterium | reverse complement strand
CTTCGGTGCTTCCTTCTTTTTGGGAAGACCAACATCAGCGGGCGACCGCAGCTCATCAGCGAATCGCATCGTCTCTGCGCGCAGAATTCCCTTATCCGAGAAGATCGCCACCAGGTACTCCTTGCCGCGCATCACAAACGTTGCCACACCTGCCAGCTCGCTCTGGTCCATGGTCTCCGCGAGTAACTTGTAGGCTTTTTGCGAACCGGCTGCCGGCGTCAGGAAATACCCACGCTCGAAATACAGCGGCGGAATCGAATCGGCCGGCACGAATTGCTTGAGATCGATGTCGCGTGTCTTCTCAGGTTGTAGTCGTTCGAGTTCTTCGTCAGTGACGACCACGTACTTGCCTTTGTTTACCTCGTAACCGCGAACGACCTCGTCGGCGTCGAGATCCTTTCCACTCTTCTCGGCGAAATACTTTCGCGCGAGCGGCTGTCCGTCTGGTCCTAACATCCGCAGCGATGCACGATCCGAACGCGCGGCGGGAAACAAGCTCACGGGCACACTCACCAACCCGAACGTCAGAGTCCCAGACCAAAACGGTCTGCCGCCTGCCGTCTCCTCTTCGGGCTCGGTTTTTTGTTGCGTTCTAGGCAGCTCGTTTTCCTTTCTTCAACGCTGCGAGACTCTTCTCGAGTGCCGAGCCGAGAGCATTCGTCTTGGGTTTCGTCCGCACCGCTTTCAAACGTGGCGCGTGTCCCTTCGCTTTCTGCTGAATAAACTTCTCGACGCGCTCGCGGTACTCATCTTTGTAATCAGACGCCTTGAATTCGCCACGCAGCATCTCGACGAGTTGTTTCGCCATCGCCAACTCTTTCTGCGTCGGCGCAGCGCCCGTGGGCTTTTGCAGCTCGGCGGCTGAGATCACTTCTTTCGCATCTCGCAGCGTGAACAGATAGAGGTAATCGTCGATCGCACGCAGTGCGCCGGCGTAATACTTGTTGCGCATCACCCAATGCGCGATTCCCTCTTTCTCCTGGTTCTGCAGCGCTTCGGCCAGCGCGAAATACTCCTTGTCGCCATCGTCTGGTCCAAGGTAGTAAGGCCGGGCGAACCACTGCTGACTAATCTTAGCCTGGTCCACAAACTCTTCAATCTCGATGTCGCGCGACGGGGGCGGTTGTAGTGCTTCGAGATCCTCCGCCGTGAGAATTACAAACTTCCCCGGTTCGATCTCGTAGCCTTTCTGGATCTCTTCGTTGGGAACTTCGTCACCCGAATCGGGATCGATCATGTGTTGCTTGACGCGCATCTTGTTGCGATCGTCAAGGATGTTGAAGCGCACGGTGCGATCCTGCACCGCGGAGTACAACTTGACCGGGACTTTCGTGGTTCCGATCTTCAACTGACCCTTCCAGATCGCTCGCGCTGCCATTCAGAGTGCCTCCGTTTCCGACTCACGCGCCGTGACGCAACCGGGACAAAGCAGTTCCATGGTCACCGTTTCCTGTACGCATACTGAACAGACCGTCCCGTCGCAATCGAGACAGTATCCGCCCGTTTGATATGCATACGGGTGGCTGCACACCGAACAAGTCTCGGTGCCGCCTTCAAACCACCACCACGGAGCAGCACCGTTTCTTTGTTCGACTGCTCGTGCTGACTTACTCGACTTCCGCGCCACGGTTAATCGCAATCCCCCGAGCCTTCATCACTAAATCATCGTCCGCAGGCTCCGCACCGCTGAGCACGGACTGCACCTGCTCCGTCGAACGTCCCAACGCGACAGCCAGCTTGCCGGCATCGCCATCGAACGAACTTTCGCACAGGTTTCTAATTATTTCCCTGGCCGCGGACTGATCGGTCCCTTTATCGTCAACTTGTTGGTCGAGCATGGCGGAGATCCGTCCCTTCCCCTGTTCTGTTCCAGATCACTTTGCGATTCGAAGAGGAAGTTGGCAACTGAAATGCCAAAGCGAGCAACGCGGTTACCGCCATTCACCTTGCAGCGTGAATGCCGCCCAGTAATACGGAGCGTGCCAACGTTTGTCGTTATGCATGGAGACCTGGGCGGCCTTGAGTGCGGCAGCCGGCGAGAGGTCTTTTTCGAACATGCCTTCGTAAAAGCGCTTCATCATTTCCGCCGCTGCACGGTCTTCGACTTGCCACAAACTCGCGACGACACGCGGCGCGCCGGCGTACATGAAACCACGCGTCAGGCCGACGAGTCCTTCGCCTCTAATCTCACGGCCGAGTGCAGTTTGACATGCGCTCAGCACAACGAGTTCGGCAGATAGCTTCAAGTTGTAGAGATCGTACAGGCGCAGGAACCCGTTTTGGGGCTGGCCTCTTTCATCGATCAAGGAAAGGACCACCCCGGAGAGCTCCGGATGTTCGTTGTTGATTAGACCGTGAGTGGCAAAGTGAACGATGCGATAACGACCGATCTCAGCGCTGGTGGCCAGCGTCCGGTTAGCGGCGAAATCGACGGCTTTGATCTTTGCGTTGTCGGCAACGAAGCGCGAGATCTCATCCGCTTCCTGGCGCGAGAAGCGCAACCGGCGCAGATCCTGTAAACCGGATCTGACGGCGGCGTTTGTTTGTGCAGCCGCTACTCGCGGGTCGTTGATCGAGAAAACCGGATCGGCAAACACTGCGAGCGTCTTTTCAGCCGCACGGCGATTTGTCATCTCCTGTCGCAGTACCGCGACGACCGCGGCTGAAGGAGCCGTTACGATCTCGTGTTTGACGATGAGCGGATTCGAATCTACCGGAGACTGCAAAGCAGCGAACGGTACGTACTGCGTAACGCCGTCGCCGACGATCAAGAGTCTGTTGTTCTTTAAGTCTGCCGCGACAGGAGCGAGCAGCATCTGGCTAAGCTGCAATGCTGCCTCGGCGTATTGAGGATCTCGCTGGACCAGGAGATCGTAGACTTGTCTGGCTAAACGCTCGATGGTGGCGCGCGCCGGAAGTTCGTAGGACTTGATTGATGTCGGGGTAACCGCCCAGACGAAACTTCTCTCCTCACCCAACGAATACTCGAGCAGCAACGTGTCCGTATCGAGCACTCGATGTTGGATCTCGTCGAGCGTTAACGGAACGGGTTGCGTTAAGGCAGCGTAACGCGGACTACTCTGCCGGATGCGGTCCTGGACCTTTTCATACTCGGTAGTTAATGCAGCGAGTTGGTGCGCGACGGCAGTGGAATCCTCGACTGTGTGTCTCGCTTTGAATAGCCGCTGCTGTTGATCGGCGACGTCTGATATCTGTTCGAGCAGATTTCGTTCTCGTTCGAGTAGCGAAGGATCGACGGCTTCGCGGATCGCAACGTTCGCTTCAGCAAGTAGTTCGAGCAACGAACGCGCGCGCCCGGTTTCACTCGCCTGAAACGCGAGGGCGTCAAAATGTTCGGCGGGAGTATTCTTGTGCAGTCGCATCAGCAGGTCGATGTAAAACTCGCGGTACTTCTGGACGGACGCAAATAAGGAAGTGCGCAGGTTTTGGTTTGCGACTTTCAAGCGCAGCGATTCCACGGCTGCAAGTGCGGCTTCAATGCGTTTA
>DATJKO010000368.1:0-2797 GCA_035491355.1 Pyrinomonadaceae bacterium | reverse complement strand
GAATGATCGTCGTCTTCCTGCGCGAGTCTGCACGCGGCGCCGAGGCCGACGATGTTTGGTACGGCAGAAGTTCCCGCGCGGCGGCCCTGCTCCTGCGCGCCGCCGACGATGAACGACGGCAACTTAACGCTGTTGCGAATGTAGAGCGCGCCGATACCTTGCGGCGCATGCAGTTTGTGACCCGACAGCGCAAACAGATCGACGTTGGTTAGATCGATCGGCATCTTGCCGACCGCCTGTACGCCATCAACATGGAACAGCGCTTCCGATCGTTCGCGCACGATGCGTCCGATCTCGTTCACCGGAAACAACACGCCGGTTTCGTTATTCGCGAGCATAACTGTGACGAGCGCTGTATCCGCGCGTAGCGCCGCACGCAGTTCGTCGAGATCCATGTCGCCTTTTTCGTTTACGCCAAGCCACGTCACCTCATGGCCTTCACCTTCGAGCGAGCGACAGACGTTTCGCACCGCTTCGTGTTCGACGAGCGTCGTCACGATGTGCTTCTTCGTTGGCTGGGCCGCGAGCGCGCTGCGAATCGCCCAGTTGTCAGACTCCGAACCGCACGAAGTGAAAACGATCTCGCTCGGATCAGCAGCGCCGATCAGCGTCGCGACTTGTTCGCGGGCCTGTTCGATCGCCTCCTTCACGGTGCGACCGAGTGTGTGGGCCGACGATGGGTTACCAAAGAACTCAGTCAGATACGGCTGCATCGCCTCGAACACTTCCGGTGCGACGCGGGTGGTGGCGTTGTTATCGAGGTAGATCATTTGAGTAGTGTTGGGTCTCCAATATTTCCTGGATTAACTGATGGCAAGATCCACAGCCGCCGCCGGCGTTGCAGGCCCTGGTTACTTCGGCCACCGACGTCAACCCGTGTGTCTCAATCTCTCGCTCTATCGTGCGTTCCGAGACGAAAAAGCAGGTGCAGATGAGCGCTTCGTCGCCGGCCCAATCATCTCGAGCGGCGTTGCTGTATTCGCGAATGGCGGCAAGCAGTGCATCGCAGGCGAGTCCCGGACAGTGTTCGTGGTTCGGCCGGATACCGATCTCTACTAAAGGCTCTTGCGCCATCGCGGCCGCTTCGGCGGTTGTGCTGCCGGTGATGCGTTCGGTTAACAATGAAGCTGACGCAACCAGGACGTCGCATCCGGCAGCTCGGAATCGCGCCTGCGAGACCCGATGCCCTTCGTCGATCTGTAGCGACAGGCGCGCGTGAGCGCCGCAGATCAACGAAGCCGAACGTCCTGTGAAACTTGCTTCATCCGCGTCGCCGACGTTACGCGGATGCAGGAAATGACTTAATACATCGGTCACCGATTCCTGAAACTACCCGCCACTCTCCCGTTTGTCAAAAACTAACCAATCAGCTACGCTTCATGCACCAATGAGCGAACTCAATGAACAACTAATTCTCGATAGTTTGCGGCAGATTAACGACCCGGATCTCCACAAAGATATCGTCACTCTCGGCTTCGTCCGCGACCTCAAGATCGACGGCGGCAACGTCTCTTTTCGCATTGTGTTGACGACCCCCGCCTGTCCCGTAAAAGCGGAAATGGAGTCGGCGGCGCGCGAGATTGTCGGCGCCTTGCCGGGCGTGGCCGCGGTCCAGGTGACCATGGACGCGGAAGTTCCGAAAGGCCGCGGTCTTGGCGAGAAGCTGGTGATCGAAGGCGTGCGCAACATCGTCGCCGTATCGTCAGGCAAAGGCGGCGTGGGCAAGTCGACTGTCGCTGTGAACCTGGCTGTTTCACTCGCGCTCGACGGCGCGCGCGTCGGCTTGATGGATGCCGACGTTTACGGGCCAAACGTGCCGATGATGCTCGGCGCCAGCGATGCGCGACCCGAAATCGACGTGAACAAGCTCGTGCCAATCGAGGCGTTTGGCGTGAAGTTCATGTCGATGGCGCTGTTGCAGCCGGGCGACAAACCCATGATCGTGCGTGGTCCGATCCTGCATGGTCTCGTGAAGCAGTTTCTGACGGACGTGAAATGGGGCGAGCTCGATTACCTGATCGTCGACATGCCGCCGGGAACTGGCGACGTGCAGTTGTCGCTGGCGCAGCTTGTGCCCGTACAGGGCGCGGTGCTGGTGACGACGCCGCAGAACGTCGCGGTGGCAGATGTGCGGCGCGCGTTGCGGATGTTTGAAACCGTCGCCATACCGGTGCTGGGAATTGTCGAAAACATGAGTTACTTCGTCGCGCCGGACACCGGCACGCGCTACAACATCTTCGGTGAAGGCGGCGGCGAACGGCTGGCGAAATCGTATCACGTGCCGTTTCTGGGGGCGGTGCCGCTCGGGATGGATGTGCGCGAAGGTGGCGATAACGGTGTTCCGGTTGTGGTCGCGCACCCCGATTCGCCGCAGGCGCAGTCGTTCCGTCGCGTGTCGGAAGAAGTGGCCCGACAGGTCTCGATCGAGGCGATGAAACCCGAACTTGTTGTTTTGGGAAAAGGGCAATAAGATGTCTGTGATCTCAGATCGTAGATCTCAGATCCCAGATTGAAGGAGAGGATTTATTAACGAAATGTCAGCAACGTCAGCGCCCACCGTTCAACTGAATGTGACCGAGTCGGCCGCAACTGAAATCAAGAAATTTATGGCGAGCGAGGAAGGCCTGCCCGAGAGCTCCGGGCTGCGCGTACGCGTGGTGCCAGGCGGGTGCTCCGGCTTCCAATACAGCCTTAATATTGAAGAGCAATCGCGCGAAGGCGATTTCGTCTTCGACGAAAGAGGCGTCCGCATGTTTGTCGACATGTTCAGCGCGCAATACCTGAACGGCGTCGAGAT
>DATJKO010000367.1:0-4295 GCA_035491355.1 Pyrinomonadaceae bacterium | reverse complement strand
TGGCGAGTGCAACGTGCGATCGGAAGGAATTTATCGGACGCAATCGTTCGCTTGAGTCTGCCGCGGCGCTAAGGCGTGTTGGTCTGTCGGGCCGATACGGCGCTGGTCTCGATCCCTGCGCGGCGATCCAGGTAAGCATCGACTTGCCACCACAAACTGCTCGCGAAGTTGTATTCCTGATTGGCGAGGCTGCGTCGAAGGAAGCGGCGCAGGCGGTGGTCGAACAGTTTCGCCAAACGGGAAACGTCAACGCTGCGTTCGAACGTGTGCTGGGTTACTGGGACGAGATACTGAGCACCGTCGAAGTGCGAACGCCGGATCCCGCCCTCGACACGATGCTTAATCGCTGGCTGCTGTATCAAACGCTTTCGTGTCGCATCTGGGCACGCACGGCTTTCTACCAGTCGGGTGGCGCTTATGGTTTTCGCGATCAGTTGCAGGACGCGACGGCGCTCGTCTATAGCAACCCGGACATCGCGCGACGCCAGATTGTTCTCGCCAGCGCGCACCAGTTCAAGGAAGGTGACGTGCAGCACTGGTGGCATCCGCCGAGTGGACGCGGCGTTCGCACGCGCATCTCCGACGATCTTGTGTTCCTTCCTTTCGTCACTGCGTTCTACATCAACGTGACGGGCGATGCGTCAGTCCTCGACGAGGTCGTTCCCTTCCTCGATCAACCGCTGCTCAATCCCGATCAGCATGAGGTTTACATGCAGCCGACGATTTCGGAGGAATCGGAACCGATCTACGAACACTGCGCCCGCGCGCTCGATCGCAGTCTTGCTGTAGGAAAACACGGGCTGCCGCTGATGGGTGGAGGCGACTGGAACGACGGGATGAACCGCGTCGGGCAAAACGGCAAAGGTGAAAGCGTTTGGCTTGGTTGGTTTCTCTACACAACGCTCGCGGCGTTCACGCCTCACGTCGAGGCGCGCAAACAGAAAGTGCGTCTGAATCGTTATCGCAAACACCTCGACAACCTGCGCAAGGCGCTCGAAGAAAAGGCGTGGGACGGCGACTGGTATCGACGCGCTTACTTCGACGATGGGACGCCGCTCGGTTCCGCGCGCAACGAGGAGTGTCGCATCGACTCGATTGCTCAGTCGTGGTCCGTGATCTCGGGCGCGTCCGATCCGTATCGCATGGGACGCGCGATGGCCGCTGTCGAGGAGTACCTGATTCGCCGCGGCGATGGACTCGTGATTCTCTTCACACCTCCGTTCGACAAAGGCAGTCTCGATCCCGGTTACATCAAAGGTTACGTTCCCGGCGTGCGCGAGAACGGTGGTCAATACACACACGCCGCCATTTGGACCCTAATCGCTTTTTCGATGCTTGGCGACGGTGAACGAGCGGGTGAACTGTTCTCGTTACTGAATCCGATCAATCACTCGTCGACGCGTGCGGGTCTGCACAAATACAAAGTCGAACCTTACGTCGCGGTCGCGGACGTCTACGCGGTCCCGCCGCACACGGGACGAGGCGGTTGGACCTGGTACACAGGTTCCGCCGGTTGGATGTATCGCGCGGGTCTTGAATCGATCGTGGGTTTCAAACTCGAAAGCACGCGGCTACGGATCGATCCGTGTGTGCCGCGGTGGTGGCGTGACTTTGAGATCACGTACCGTCGTGGACGTGCTGTCTACCGGATCAAAGTGGAGAACCCTGGCGGCGTAAGTCGTGGCGTGGTGAGTGTCGAAGTTGACGGCGCTGTACAGCCTCACGGCGCCATCGAACTAGTCGACGATGAAAAGACTCACAATGTGCGAGTGATTATGGGTGAACCGGTAAGATCTGAAGAACCTGAGCTATCAGATAAGTCCGTGGCTTAGACCGCAGCCATGTCGGCTTCACTGATGTCGAAATTTGCCGAAACCTTCTGCACGTCGTCGTGATCCTCGAGCGCTTCCATTAACTTCAACATCTGGCGTGCGTCGGCGCCTTCGAGCCGAATGTAGTTTTGCGGGACCATCTCGACTTCCGCCGCCTGCGGTTCGATGCCGGCGCCTTTGACTGCCGTCAGCACACCTTCGAAGGCGTCAGGTGAAGTGAGGATCTCGAACGTACCTTCGTCGTCGCGCAGATCGTCGGCGCCTGCTTCGATCGCCAGCTCAAACAGTTCGTCCTCGGACTTGGCCGCTTTGTCGACAACGATGTAACCCTTCTTCTCAAACATCCAACCAACCGAGCCGCTCTCGCCAAGGTTCCCGCCGTTCTTGGAAAAAAGATGCCGGATCTCAGCCACGGTGCGATTGCGATTGTCAGTCATCGACTGGATCAGCAACGCCACACCGCCCGGCCCATAACCCTCGTACGTGATCTCTTCGTAGTTCACGCCCTCTTCTTCACCGGTGCCGCGACGAATCGCGCGGTCAATCGTGTCGTTGGGCATGTTGCCGTTCTTGGCGTCGAGAATAGCTTTGCGCAAACGTGCGTTGGCGTCCGGGTCCCCGCCGCCCGTGCGCGCAGCGACGGTGATCTCCTTGATAAACTTCGTGAACAGTTTTCCGCGCTTGGCATCGAGCGCGCCTTTCTTATGTTTAATACTATGCCACTTCGAATGTCCTGACATTGACCAGATCCTCTTGAGAATATGCGGGTTGCTAGGGCGGGAACTATATCATATTCGTGATCAAGATTTCAGTTGCTCGTATTCCTTGCGGGCCTCGACGAGCGCCGGAAGATCGGCATCGGCATCCTTCCAGAGTGCGAAGAAATCCTGGTATGCCTTGCGCGCGGCGGCCTGGTCGCCACTGAGCACCGCCGCACGCGCGACACCCAGGTGCGCGAGTGCGTGAACTGGAGAAAAAGCCTCAACACCCGAGCTGTCGATGATCTTCTTGAACTCCGCAGTCGCTTCGTTCGCCCGGCGCTGTTGCAGGTACAAAAGACCCCGCAGATAGAGGTTTGAGAGGCCGGCAGCTTCGCCGAAATCGTAAGTGCGGATAGGTTCCAGTATCCGCAACGCCTCATCATTATTACCCCGGTTCCTTTCGATCTCAGCCCGCACCATCGGCGTGATGATCGTGGCGAGGACAGTGTTCTTCGGCGACGTTTTGCGCGCATCATCGATCATCGACTGCGCTCGACCCGAATCACCGCATGCTGCATAAACCATTGCCGCGGTGGAGAGTCCCATCTCACCGCGAAACACATTCATCGCGGCGTTCACGTGCGTCTTTGCCTGGTCGCATTTACCGACGAGCGCCATGGCGCCAGCCAGACCCAACAGCGTATTAGCGGCGTTCTCTTGACGATTCTGTTGCTTTAACAACTCGGCCGCTCGCAGCGACAGTTGTTCCGATTCCTTCAGCTTGCCGACAAACATCGCGTAGGCGCCGCGCATCGAGCTGAAATCCGCCTCTTCAGGTTTACCTTTGGCCCACTCGAGTTCGCGATCGACGGCTGCTTGATCGCCACGAAGGAAACCCAGGAACATGGCGGACCCATGCACGATCGCCTGATCGGGAGCGATCTTTTTCGTTTCAGCCAGGGCCTGCTCGGCTTCGTCGTATCTCCCGAGTGCGACGAAGTTGTTGATGATGTTGAAGCGGGCGCTGGTGTTGTTTGGACTCAGACGCGACGCTTCGAGTGATTCCTTCAGGGCGTCTTCGCGACGTCCTATGATCTTGTAATTGATCGAGAGATTGTTGTGTGGGACGAAGTCCTTCGGGTATAGCGCCGACCAGGTTTGCAGTGTTTCCACCGCTTTGTCGAGTTCGCCCGTCACGTAGTTGTAGTACTTCTCAGAGATGTACAGTCGTTCGCGTTCACTGACGCGGTCGCGCAGATCGTACGCCTTCTGAATGTATTGCTTCGACGTCTCGATCTGTTCCTGGTTGAAGTAATGAACGCCGATACGTGCGAAGGCCATGGCGAAGTTTGGATCGAGGTCCACGGCGCGTTTGTAAAATACCAGCGCCTCGCGTGCGCGCCCCTTATTACGTTCGTCGTCGCCCATTGCGTAAGCCTGCAAAGCTTCTAACGACGAAGTGGTCGCTTGCTCGATCTTCACGTCATACTTTTGAATCGAATTGAGTGACTCGCCGAGTTTCTTGCGGAGATTCGAAGCGGCGGTACCGAGTGACGCCAGCACCTTTTCTTTGCTGTCCGTTTCGACTTGCTCGCTCGCGAACTGATCGCCCGAACGCGGGTTGATCGCTTCGAGCGTGATTACGTAGTTGCTGCCGAGTCTCGCAATCGAGCCTGACAGCATCGCCTTGATCCCCTGTCGCTGACAGATCTCTCGACCGACGTCGCGCGTGATGCGATCGTCGGGCGATCGGCCCATGAAG
>DATJKO010000366.1:0-1748 GCA_035491355.1 Pyrinomonadaceae bacterium | reverse complement strand
CGCCAGAACAAGGTCGACATCCGTATCGCGCGCATCTTCAACACCTATGGACCGCGCATGCTGGAGGACGACGGCCGCGTCGTTTCCAACTTCATCGTCCAGGCGCTCCGCGGACAGGCGCTGACGCTGTACGGCGAAGGTCAGCAGACGCGTTCGTTCTGTTACGTCGACGATTTGATCGAAGGACTGATCCGGCTGATGAACACCGAGGGGCTGCACGATCCGATCAATCTCGGCAACCCCGGTGAGTTCACGATCAAGCAGTTGGCGGAAGAGGTGATCAAAATCTGCGGTTCGCAATCGGAGTTTACTCACCTGCCGCTGCCGGCAGACGATCCACGCCAACGCAAACCCGACATCACGAAGGCGCAGACATTGCTCGGTTGGAACCCGACGATTCCGCTGCGCGAGGGACTGGAAAGAACAGTCGCTGACTTTAGGCAGAGAGTGCATTGATTTTTCGGGTTCATTTTCCACGCCATTTCTCATTCTCCATTGAAGCGAACCCGACGAAACAAAACGAAAAATGACAAACGGCAAATGGAAAATGGCAAATAGTTAGTTCTTGCGGTTTCTCCTTCTCAATCAGTGTTTCTACCCTGATGTGGTCTCCACGGCACAACACCTCACCGATCTCGCCGTCGAACTCACAGCGCGCGGGCATCAAGTAACAGTAGTGACGGGCGATCGTGGTTACGACGATCCAGAGACGCGTTTTCCGCGACGCGAGCGTTGGAAGAACATCACGATCATTCGCATCCCCTCTTTGTCACTCGGCAAAAACAGTAAGTGGAGACGCGCGCTCGGATTTGCGAGTTTTCTCCTCTCCTGCAGCCTTTGTTTACTTACGTTGAGACCGTTCGACGTTGTAGTCGCACTCACGTCGCCGCCGTTGATCTCGTTTCTCGCCACAATGTTCGTGAAGTTAAAAGGCGGGCGCTTGTGTTTCTGGGTCATGGATCTGAACCCGGATGAAGCCATCGCGGCCGGCTGGCTCCGACCGAACTCCGCAGTCGCGCGCCTGCTTCAGTGGATGCTCCGCTACAGCTTGCTCAACGCGCACCGGACCATCGCTCTGGATCGCTTCATGCGCGACCGTCTGCTAGCGAAAGGCGCGAACGACGAACGCGTGGCGGTTATTCCACCGTGGTCACACGACGATGCGGTCGCGTATTCCGCACGGGGCAGGGAAGCGTTTCGCGCGCAACATGGTCTGGCTGACAAGTTCGTCGTGATGTACTCGGGCAACCACAGCCCCTGTCATCCACTCGACACGTTGATCGCGGCGGCACTCGAGCTCAAGACCCGCAACGACGTAGACGTCGCCTTTTGTTTTGTCGGTGGCGGCAGTGAACAGACGAAGGTGCGCGAGTTCGCGATGCAGCACGAGCTGCGCAGCATTAAGTGCTTACCCTATCAACCGCTAAACGAGCTTTCGCATTCTTTGTCCGCTGCTGACCTGCACGTCGTCGTGATGGGCGATGCGTTCGTGGGCGTCGTACATCCCTGCAAGATCTACAACATCATGGCGGTGGGCGCACCAGCGCTGTACATAGGGCCCGATACCAGTCACATCACAGACCTGGCCCACACGAATTATCCCTTCTTCTTCGCCCGACACGGCGACGGCACCGCCGTCGTGGCCCACATCCTTGAAGCTCGGCGGTGCGAGCGCCGTCCTTTGCATGCGTTTTCAAAACACACTCTGCTTCCGGAGTTGATCGCCATTCTCGAAGCAGAACCGAAGT
>DATJKO010000365.1:0-3289 GCA_035491355.1 Pyrinomonadaceae bacterium | reverse complement strand
GGGGGAAGTATTTGATCTGACGCCGAATGAGATTGCCGCGCTGAAAGCGGGCGCGCTACTGCACGACATCGGCAAACTGGCCGTGCCACCGCATATCCTAAACAAGCCTGGTCCACTAACGCCGGCTGAGTTTGAAAAGATGAAGATCCATACGGTCGTGGGCGCACAGATCCTCGGCCGCGTTGATTTTCCCTATCCTGTGTTGCCGATCATTCGTCACCACCACGAACAGTGGGACGGGCGCGGTTATCCCGACCGGCTGCGTGGCGAACAGATCCCGATCACCGCGCGCATTCTTTCCGTGGTCGACTGCTTTGATTCGCTTCGTGAGGATCGACCGTTCAGACGTGGTATGACTCTAGACGAAGCGACAGCGTTCCTGTTGCGCGGCTCGGGAATCCATTTCGATCCATTCGTCGTCGAGCAGTTTCTCAAAAACCTGCCGCAGTTTGACACGCAGATCGCGGCGCTCGGACTGCAACCTCAACCGGCAACGAACCAGAACGAGCCGCCGCTTCAGCTCAGCGACGTCGACATGATCCAGACGCGCGAACGCGGATCGTTCATCGCCTACGACCAGATCAAGAAAGCGCATCGCGAGGTCTACGCGTTGTACGAGATCGCCCGCACGTTCGGTACGTCGCTGAACATCGAACATACGCTGGAGATTCTCGTGGACAAGGTGGGCCACGTGGTCCCCTTCGATACGTGCATCGTTTACTTCTACGACGACATGAAGGGCTACGCGAGCGCGCGTCACGTGGTCGGCAAGCACGCACAGAAGTTGGCGAATCGAACCATCATTCCGGGCGAAGGTGTGACCGGCTTCGCACTGGCGAATCGTAGTCCCGTGAACCAACTGCATCCGAGTCTTGATTTCACTGACGTTAATCCCGAGGCCGGCATCAAGTATCGATCGATGGCTTCGCTACCGCTTTTCAAAGACGACGTCTTACTTGGTGCGCTTTCCGTGTATTCGAGTGAGCTCGAGCAGTACACCGACGATCACATGCGGCTGCTGGAGACAGTAACGCGTCTCGCTTCCGACGCGCTCGCGAATGCGATGCAACACGCCGAGGCTGAGTCGAATGCGTTGACGGATCCGCTCACCGGCTTGCCGAACGCGCGTTACCTGTCGTTACGGTTTGACGAAGAGGCTGCGCGGGCGCGGCGAACCGATCGCGCTTTCCAGGTTGTGATGCTCGATTTGGACGAGTTTAAGAAGGTCAACGACACGTACGGGCATAAGTCGGGCGACAAAATGTTGCGCGAGGTGGCCCATCTAATCTCCGGACAGCTTCGCGAGTACGACTTTCTGGCGCGTTACGGCGGCGACGAGTTTGTCGCGCTCGTACAGGAGGTTGTGGGCGCGCAGGTCGAGGAGCTTTGTGCTCGCATCGAAACCGCGGTTTCGAAGTTCTCGATGGCCGTCGGACGAAATCGTTTCGCCCAGGTCGGAATCAGCGTCGGCACCGCGACCTTCGGCATCGACGGGGAGACGTTGGACCAGCTCGTCGCGCACGCCGACAATGAAATGTACCGCGTGAAATCCAACCACAAGATCGAACGCGACGTGCCGATAACCGTCCAACCCGTGCCCTCCACAGCCCTCGATCAGGCAAACTAAAGGCGAACTTGGATCTTTGTTCTTTGTCCTTTGTTCGTATTTGGACCGGTTTTGCGACTTAAGCGTGCAAAGCACAAAGAACAAAGCTCCTAACGTATTAAATTCTTGACACACCAGACGACCATCGCTTTCAATCAGTTTGAGGGCCATGGCTGTTCCTGCCGAAAATCACGGCGCCACACTGCTAATAGTCGACGATGATTCAAACTCGCGCGAACGTTTGCGCGGTATCTTCGAGACTGCCCAGTATCGCGTTGTCACTGCAAACGAAGCCGCGTCGGCGTTGCGCGTCCTGAGAGGTGTGCGCTGCGATCTCGTCGCGCTCGATCTCGAGATGCCGGGCGTCGACGGACTCGCCCTGTGCAAGTTATTGCGCGCGCAACCGACGACCAGCAAGTTACCGATCATCGCGCTGTCAGAAAGTGACGACGAGGCCCGCAAGGTGCAAGCCTTCACCGCCGGCGCCGACGACTACATCACCAAACCTTCAACACCGGGCGAACTGCTCTCCCGCGTCAGCCTGCATGTGCGTACGTCGCAACGTGAGTGGGCGCTGATCGGCAGCAACCGCGAACTCCGCTTCCTGAGCGACATCGGCCGCGGACTGCTACGCGCCCTCGAACCAGAGCAACTCGTCAGACGCGTCGCCGGCGCGACCTACGAGGCGCTCGATGCCTCACTCTGCGCGGCCTACGTTGTAGCCGGCCGCGATCAGGACGCAGTATGCGTATTCGATCGCGAAGGCACCGCCGACGATGCGACATTGCTCGATCTCGACACTCTGCAGGCGTGGCTGCGTTCCGCTGAGTCAGGCAACTCGCTACTCATCACGGAGCAGCCAAACTTTCTCTTGCGCGACGACATTCATGCGGTCGAATTCGTCTCGCCGTTTCGTTTTGCCGGACGCGCGAAAGGCGCCCTGATCGTCGCGTTCGATCGCCGCGAAGAGTGCGGCGAGACCGAACGACGTTTGATCGAAGCGGCTGCGCAACAGACTTCGCTCGCCGCGCACATCTGTTCGCTCTATCAAGCGGCCCGCGACCAGTCGGTGAGTCTCGCCCGCGAGGTCGAGAAACGCACGGCCGAGTCAGAAGCACAGAAGCGCTTCATCGAAGCGATTATCGACAGTCTGCCGCTTTCGCTTTACGCGATCGATCGCGAGTATCGCGTGGTGGCCTGGAACCGCAACCGCGAGCTGGGCGAACTCGGTATGCCGCGCGGCTCCGTGTTGGGTAAGAACGTCTTCAACGTGCTGACACGCCAACCGCGCGATGTGCTGGAAGAGGAGTTTTCGCGCGTCTTCGAGAGCGGCGAGATCGAGCGCATCGACCAGGAGACGCCGACTGGAAAAGGCGACGTCCGGCATTGGGTGATCAGTAAGATTCCCATGTGGGCCGACAACACGGGTCGCGTGAGTCACGTGATCACGGTCGGCGAAGAAGTCACTGATCGAGTAGAAGCCAACCGCGCCGTCGCGCGTGCGGAGAAACTCGCCGCGGTCGGACGTCTCGCGGCCGGCGTCGTTCACGAGATCAACAACCCGCTCGCGACGATCTCGGCGTGTGCCGAATCGCTGGAAACGCGCGTCAGCGAGGGCGCGTTCGACGGTTCGCCGATGCTCGAGGATTTGCGCGACTATCTCGGGCTCATTCGCAGCGAGGC
>DATJKO010000364.1:0-3752 GCA_035491355.1 Pyrinomonadaceae bacterium | reverse complement strand
AAGATCGAGTTTATCTGGAACACCGCGGTTAAAGAGATCACTGGAACTCCGGAAGATGGCGTCCAGGGTGTGGTCCTGTCCAACCTGAAGTCCGGCGAAGAGCGGACGTTCCCCTGTTCCGGCGTGTTCGTGGCCATCGGTCACAAACCAAACACGGATCTATTCAAAGGCTGGCTCGACATGGACGAGATCGGCTACATCAAGACATCGGGTCACTCAACCGCGACCAACATTCCCGGCGTCTTTGCCTGCGGCGACGTGCAGGACTCCGTTTATCGACAAGCAGTGACGGCCGCCGGTACCGGATGCATGTCGGCGATCGACGCCGAACGCTTTCTCGATCACCTGCCGATCGCAATGCCTTCGGGCGAAGAAGTGACAATGGAAGGCGAGCACATCACCCCGGATCACAAGGCGATCATCACGCCTGACGGGCACATGGTTTCGAATGAACCACCGGCGCTGATGGGCGAAGACTAGTTAGAGCAGAACGATTGAATCGTCTTTGTCGCGGCGTGCTGGCGTGGCTGGACGATGAACAGGAACCGGCGGTGGGATCGCAATCTCATCGTCGTTAAGCGGACAGGGTTCACAGTAGAAGCCTAGTCGCTCGCGACGATCCTCACAGTCATTACAACCAAGAGACAAACCGAGTTGACGCAGTGATTCGAGTAGCGGCAACAACAGGCGGCCGCGCTCAGTGAGTCTGTATTCGATGTGCGGCGGATTGCCGCCGAAGTCAGTGCGCTCGACGAAGTTGTCGTTTTCCATGTCGCGCAGCCGGCCGACGAGCGTGCGGCTGCTGATCGGAAACAAACTGTTGAGCAACTCCATCGTTCGCTTCGGACCTGACACCAACTCTCGCACCACGAGCATCGTCCACTTGTCGCCGAGTATTTGCAGCGCGCCGGTTATTGGACAGCCATCGAGTTCGCGTCGCTTCATTTTTGAAGGCTCAGGGTCTCAGGTTGATGTTGTAAGTCTTGATTTTTGAGTTTAGCGTCGTCGCGTTCATGCCGAGCAGTCGCGCCGCACGCGATTGATGACCGCCCGTTTGTTCCAGTGCTCGACGGATCAGGTCGATTTCAAAGCGCCGCACTTCTTCGTAGAAATTGATGCCGCGACCGATGTCCCCGACCGCAACGTTGCTCGCGCCGTCGTGATGACCAGAAGTTGCGGACTTCGGATCGCTGATCTCAGCCCGCAAACACTCTTTCGTGATCTCGTCGCCAGGCGCAATGACTACCGCGCGCTCAACTGCGTTCTCCAACTCGCGAACGTTTCCCGGCCATGAATAAGCTTCCATCAACGCCAGCACTTCGGGCGCGAGTTGTTCCGACACGATGCGGACATTCTCTTCGTTGTACTTCTGAATAAAGTGCTGAGCCAGCGGCAAAATGTCCTCGCGTCGATCGCGCAAAGGCGGGAGCTCGATTGGAACCACGGCGAGGCGGTAGTACAAATCTTCGCGAAAACTCCCCTGTCGCACAGCTTCTTTCAGGTCGATGTTCGTCGCCGCAATGATGCGAACGTCGACTCGACGCGGTGTCGTGTCGCCGAGCGGCGTAAACTCGCGCTCCTGAATTACGCGCAACAAACGCACCTGCGTTTCCGGAGGAATGTCGCCGATCTCGTCGAGGAAGATCGAGCCGCCGTCAGCGACTTCAAATAAGCCTTTCTTGGCTGCGACTGCACCCGTAAACGCACCCCGCGTGTGACCAAACAATTCCGACTCCAACAGTTCCGAGGGGATGTTTGAACTGTTGACCGTCACAAACGGACGTCCGGCACGTGTGCTCGCCTCGTGAATCGCCTTCGCGATCAACTCCTTACCGGTGCCACTCTCGCCCGTGATTAGAACAGTCGAACGCGCCGGCGCGACCTGTTCCACCAGCCGGAAAACTTCCTGCATCAAATCGGACCGGCCGATGATCTCGCCGCGATCGACTGCTTTACTCATCGCGCGTCGCAGCGTGCGTCGTTCTTCTTCTTTGCGTCGTCGCTTGATTCCGGCGGCGATGGTGGCGGTGATCTGTTCGTTCTGGAACGGCTTCCGAATGCAGTAGAGCGCGCCGCGTTCCCACGCCGCGATGGCGGTGTCGAACGTCGCATAAGCGGTGATCATCACAATCGCCGCATCGGGGTCCATCTTCAAGAACTCTTCGAGCGCACGCAGGCCGCCGATGCCGGGCATCGAAACGTCGAGCAGGACGACGTCAAATGCGCGGCGCCCATAGGCTTCCAGTCCCTCCTCACCGGTCTTGGCCAGATCGACTCGATAGCCTTCGGTAGTCAAAAGCGTCTCGAGCACTTCTCGCATGATCTCTTCGTCGTCGACGACGAGGACCGAACCCTTGCGGGAATTTCGTCTTTCCGTTTTCATTTGCATACAACTAATCGCAAGAACGCGTTAGTTTAGGCTACGCGCCCGCATAACTTCAAACCCATTTTAAATATTAAATTAATCGCCGACGGCCTGGAGACGCGCGCGGACGCGCGCACTTGGCAAGGTGATGCGGAAGGTGGTGCCGCGGCCCGGGGTGCTCTCGACGCTGATGTGGCCCGCGTGTTCCTGAACGATGCCGTACGAAACTGCCAGACCCAAACCGGTGCCCTGGCCGACGCCTTTCGTCGTGTAGAACGGATCGTAAATCTTGGCGACGTTCTCGGGAGCGATTCCGATGCCGGTGTCGGCTACTTCAACTACGAGCGAACCGTCATCGGCGGTGCTCGTGTTGACGGTGATGCGGCCGCCGTCAGGAATCGCGTCGCGGGCGTTGAGGATCAGATTGGTGAAAACCTGCTGGAGTTTGCCGGCGTTGGCGTAAGCCGGCGGCGCGTCGGGGTCGTATTCGCGAACGATCTCGATTTGGCTGCGCCGCAACTGTGGTTCGAGCAGTTGTAACGTATCGTCGAGCACACGCATGATGCTGATTTCAGCGAATTCGGTGGCGCTGCCGGTGCGCGAGAAGTTGAGCAGGTTGTTGACGATGTTCGTTGCGCGCTCAGCTTGGGTGCGAACCTTCAGGAGCAAGGCGTGCTTTGGATCCGTCTCGTTCAGCATTCCAAGCAACATTTGCGTGTACGACGAGACGCCGGTCAGTGGCGTGTTCACCTCGTGCGCCACTCCCGCGGCGAGCAGGCCGATCGACGAAAGCTTCTCGCGCTGCTGCAACTGCTCTTCAAGAGTTATGCGCGCGGTTACGTCTTCGACAACGACGAGGGCGCCGGTTTGTCCCTGGCCGTCCTGCAACGGCGCCAGCGCGATGTTCAGCACCAGCGAACGGTTCGCAAGCGTGGCCGTGTGAGTCTTGTAGATGTTTCTGATTTCCTTCAGCCGCCAGCCGTCCTTGCCTAACACCTGACGCAACGTGTCAGCAAAGTCTTCGGAGAACAACTCTTCGACGCGGTGACCGATCGCCGCGTCGCGACGAAGGTCGAGAATATGTTCAAGCGCGGAGTTCAAACGCGTGACGCGGCCATCGAGATCGACCGCCAAGAGTCCGACGTTGATCGACTCGATAATCGACTCGTTGAATTCTTTGAGGAGCTTCAACTCGGCCGCGCGCACTTGCTGGTCTTTGTAAAGCAGACTGTTCTCGATGGCGACGGCAACGTAGCCCGATACCGTGCGCAGAATCTCGACGTCTTCCGACGAAAGCAGCGCGCCGTCGACTGACCGTCCCAAGCCGATAACCGCCACCATGCGTCCGCGGACAACACACGGCACGAAGTAATGCAGCGTGCGTCTG
>DATJKO010000363.1:0-7165 GCA_035491355.1 Pyrinomonadaceae bacterium | reverse complement strand
TGGGCCGGGAATCTCGTCTATCGCATCGCAGGTGAAGCGCCGCCGGCGCCTCGTGCGAATCAACCACCCGCACGCCCGGGAGAAAACCAGTCCGCCACAGAACCTGTAACTAATCTCAATTCAGCCTGGACCACCGCTGAAAACCAGGTCAGCGACTGGCGAACGATCACTCTCCCCCTACCGGCGACCGCAGCTGCGCCGCTCACTTTCAACATTGATTCAGGCAGCGGCGGTCAGCCACAGAAACGCGCGCAGTTAGTGCTGGATCGAACAACCGGCGCAGTCTCCCGTTGGGAACCATTCTCGTCATACACTCGCGGCCGCCAGTTTCGTTCGATACTGCGTTTCGCACACACCGGGGAGGTTGTCGGCATCGCCGGTCAAACAATTGCCGCGATTGTCTCGCTCGGTGGAGCGATGCTTGCTTTCACTGGATTAGCCCTCGCATTCCGACGTTGTTACGCCTGGGTCTCCAAACGCGCCGGAAAACGCGCTATACTCAGCCGCTCTTACGAAACACCGATCGAGAACGAATCACTGGCCGAGTAGCGCGCGTTGGAATCAATTTACAACGACCATTTGCGACCTCTGGATCTTGACGAAGTAAAGACCTATCCGCTCGCCTCACGAACAAGCAAAGTCAAACTCAGCGATTTCGCCAGCCCCATAACGGACGATGCTTCGCTGCCCACATTTCTCTCGAGTCTGCCTGATGTGCTCGCAGTTCAATCACTGCGACAACTGACCGCTCGCATTCATCATGCGCGCGAGTTGCAGAAACCGATCATCTGGGGCCTTGGCGGGCACGTCATCAAAACCGGACTCGCGCCGTTGCTGATCGATCTTATGAAACGCGGATTTGTTTCGGGGTTTGCGTCAAACGGTTCCGTGCTGGTCCACGACGCGGAGATCGCGATGATTGGTTCAACTTCGGAAGACGTTGACGCCACTCTCTGTGAAGGTGTTTTCGGCGGCGCTGAAGAAACGGGCCAACTGCTGAATAGTGCCGCACTCGATGGGGCGCGAGATCAGATCGGACTCGGCGAAGCAGTCGGACGCGCTTTGCTCGCACGCGATCCACAGCACCGCAACGTTTCGCTTCTCTGCGCAGCTTACGATTCGAAGGTCCCGTTCACCGCTCACGTTACGATCGGCGCCGACATCGCACACTTCCATCCCAAAGCTGACGGTGCGTCGCTCGGCGCGACCACACACACCGATTTCCGGCTTCTTGCGGCGCTGGTAAAAGAGATGGACGGCGGCGGCGTTTATCTCAACATCGGATCGGCAGTCGTGTTACCGGAAGTGTTTTTGAAATGTGTGACACTGGTGCGAAACCTGGGCCATCCTCTGACGGACATTACGACCGCAAACTTCGACTTCATTCAATCCTACCGGCCACTGACCAACGTCGTGCGACGTCCGACTGAAAAGGGCGCCGGTCATGGCTACTCGATCACCGGCCACCACGAGTTAACGATTCCGCTGCTCGCGGCGATGCTCATCTGCAAATAAAAAAAGAGGCCGCTGAACCAGCGGGCCTCCAACATTGTTCCAATAAAACCGAGCCGTCGTTACGGCTTCTTCTTGCCGCCGCGGTCGTCCTTGGGCTTTTGTGGGGGAGGTTGTGGTCTGCTGCCACCCTTGCCGTCGATGATCTTCACCGGCGGTTTCGGCGGCCGCTTGTCCCCTCCTTTGCCCTGGGCAAACGCGCCGGTCGACACCATTGCCGTAATCACCAACGCTGCCATGATTTCTCTTAAAAACTTGGTCATTTCAACCGAGCCTCCTCATGCGAATCTTCCCGCGCATGGGAGGGAGAAAGAGATGCGCCGATTGCGGAGGCTGCAAGACAGGTGCCAGAACACGATAGCGCCCAGCGGGCGCTTTTTGCGCGAAAAGTTTAGCAGCAGTAACGAAAATCCGCACGGTTTCGGTTACTTCGCACCTTATCGTGCAGCCGGAACTCCCGCGGATCCGTGCGTTTTCTAACGCCTCACCGTCACACTAAGCGTGCCGACGTTCCCGCTGCTGTCGAACGATCGCAACGAGATCGTGTGCTCTCCGGGCGACAGAAGTGCGAAATCTACCGAATAAGTTTCGTGCCCACTATCGGCGATGCCGTCTTCAGGAAACACCGGCGCCCAAGCCGCGCCGTCGATGCTCGCGTCGGCTTTCTTAACTTTGCCAGTCGCGTCGTCGACCGTGAAAACTACGCGCACGGATTGGCCCGTTGTCTGTGGCTGGCCCACCACTTTCACCACCGGAGGCGTGTTGTCGATGTCGACGGGTTCGCTGAGCCGTTCACCTGTTAGTCTCTGTCCCGGCGGATTGTCGGGCGCGTCTGTAGCGACGACCTTGATTACGTAGCGTCCATCGGCGAGCGTCGCGCCGTCGATGGTGTAGAAGTTATCGCGCAGCTTGTCCTTCAATAACCTGAAGGTCTGCTCGTTGAGCGCGCGGTAGTAAACTGCGTATTCGAGCGTGTCGGAATTCCGGTCCTCCGCCTGCCACTGAAACGACCGTGCCCCACGCTGGTAAAAACGGCGCGGCGGCACCTGGGCCACTGGACCAAACAACGACGGATCGAGACCTGATGACTCGACATTTGGATCCACCGTCACCTGGGCCATCTGCTGCAAACCAACACCGATCGGTAACACGCTAATCGACAACACTTCCGGAGCGACATTACGCGGCAAGTACGCGACGCTTACGTCTTCGATCCACGCCAGACTACCCGCGCCCGTTGCGCCACGCACTGTTGCGCGCCACTGAATGAAGCGTGCTCGCGGACTCGAAATCTGATTGCCTTCGGGATTCTTATAAGCCGCACTCCAGTCGCTCCACGTCGCGTCGGGGCGTTCGCCGTTACCGGTTCGGGTCTGCACTTCGACGGCGCCCGAGCCACGCCACCAAACGCGGCCCCACGACGCCGTCAGTTTCGCGTCGCGCACCGGCGATTCGTACGAGCCTTCGTTTACGAGTTCGTTGCCAAAGCGAAACAGTTTTCCCTGATTACTTGCAGCCGCGTAAATCTGATTGTTCTTCACGAGCAGTGACGAGATCTGGCCTTCCGGAGATTGCAGCAACAACGTATCGCGACCGTCGTTCGTAACGGAATAGATGCGCCCCTTGTCGGCGGTACCGATAAGAACGCTCCCCGGCTGCAATGAAGGCGCAATCGAGAAGGCCGTCACAGTAGGCGAACTCCAAACGACGTCCGTCGCGCCGTCGGGAAGAATGCGAAAAACCGCGCTGCGAGCGTTCGAAACATCGCTGCGGCTGCGCGCTATTCCCGGTTGCGCCTGAAGTGGTGCACCGCTCTCGTCGATGGCGGTGATAGTTACAGACGTACTCACACCGCCTTCGGAAGGTTGCGGCGTCGGGGCTGTGGGTGTTGACGGTGTACGAGCAGTCGCCGCCGCATCGCTCAATGCAAGTGCGTAGATCGATCCGTCGGCTGCCGGTGCGAGCGCATGGATCTCGCGCAACTGCGTGTCGAATAGAGCAAACGTCTTCCCTTCCTCCGAGACGCGCAACACGAGCCCGCCGGAGTCAGTGCCGGCGATCAACTCGCCCTGCGATGTTACGGCCAGCGAGATCACGTGCGTTTGATTCGTGCTGACCAGCAACGACGACTCCGGAGACGCACCCGCCGACCGGACGCGATACAACTTGCCGTTATCGCCTGTTCCCACGGCGAGCGATCCGTCGTTCATCACTGCCAGTGACCAGATGTATTTGTCACCCGGATCGAAATAGACATCAGCCTTTCCATCCGCGGTGATGCGGTAGACCTTGCCGTCCGGCGATGTGCCGGCAAAAACGACACCATCGCGACCGACGGCGAGCGCGGTCACGTCCAGCTCCGCCGCGTCATACAACAACGAGCCGACACCCGCGGCTGTGATACGAAACGTCTTGCCGTCGTGACCGGTGCCGAGAAATACGTTGCCCTGGTTATCAACCGCGCTGGACCAGATGTACGTCTGTTGAGTGTTGAAGACCTCGTTGAGTTTCGGCGCGAGCATCAACACGCCGGTATCGCTAATCGAAACGCCGCGAGCGTCGCCTTTGAGAAGTTCCACGCGGCCGCTGGTTTCCCAAATCGCGGGTTGACCGGCTTGAACGGCGATGAATGAGATGAGTAAGACAAGGATCGTCGTAACGACGGTGATGCGACGGGTTTGTTTGCTGGTCATCGTTGGGTCAGTTTCCTATGTACTTAGCGTAAAGGGAGCGTGCGGTGGCGATCTCGTTAGTGCCGCGAATGATTGAACGGGCGTCCTTGAAAACCGTGAGTTCGAAGTCTCCGGTCGAAAAGCGGAGGAGATACTCGTTGAACTTCACCTCGCCCGCGCGACGCAGTCGTTCAGCAAGCGATGCGAAATTGACGCGCGTGGGTTGCGACGGCGAGATTTGAATCGCGTCGCGGCCACACAACACCGCGGCTGCTTCGTGCGACTCCGGCGCGAGCGTTTCGTAAGCTCCCAAACCACACGGCGGACAATCAGCCCGCGGTGCGCCCGGAGCAATCTTTCGCCACTCATTTCGCCAAACATCGAACTGCATCAACGCGCCATGCAACTCGTCAACGTGGCCCGTCAACAGTTTCAACGCCTCACTCACCTGCACAGCCGCGACGATGTTGATGATCGGCATGATCACGCCCGCGGTGTCGCACGTCGGCGCACTTGCCGCAGCGGGAGTTTCTTCAAACACGCATCGCAAACATGCTGTTTGATGTGGACGAATCGTCATCGTTACCCCGTACGACCCTATTGCCGCGCCATAGATCCAGTTGACGTTATGCTTCACGCAGGCGTCGTTGATGAGATAACGAGTGGCAAAGTTGTCGGTGCCGTCGAGAACAACGTCGCAACTGTCGATTAACTGTTCGATGTTGGAATGATTGACGTCAGCGATGTGCGGTTCGATCTCGATCTCGGAGTTGATCTGGCGCAGATGGTTTGCAGCGGCGATCGCTTTTGGGAGGCGGCCTTCGGCGTCGCTCTCAGTGAACATCGTCTGCCGCTGGAGGTTTGAAGGCTCAACGAAATCACGATCTACGAGCCGCAGACGTCCCACGCCGGCGCGACACAACGCTTCAATCTGCGCCGTTCCGAGGGCGCCGCAGCCGACAACGAGAGCGCGCGCCGATCGCAAGCGGCGCTGCCCTTCTTCGCCAATCGGGTCGAAAAGTATCTGTCGGCTATAGCGACCGTTCACTGCGGCGTTCACTGCGTTTCAGTATAGCAGTGAACGACACATTACACGGATTACAGCTGCGGCTGGTAAGTCGGGGCTATGTTGTAGCGTTTGATCTTGGCGTTGAGCGTGGTGGGTTTGAGACCCAGGAGTTTGGCGGCCCGGATTTGACTGCCGGAGGTACGTCCAAGGGCCGTCCGGATGAGGTTAACTTCAAACTGCCGCACTTCATCCGAGTAGCGCGCGCCGCGCTTGAGATCCACCGGGCGAGATACCGCCAGTGACTCGACCTCGTCGAGGAGTTGCAGCACCGTCTCGCGCAACGTGTTTAGGCGAACGTCAACATTCCCGCCGCCGTTTGGCTTATCGGTTGGTTCGTTAGTTTCGATTCCTAAAGTTAGCTCGCTGTTCATAACCTCACCTCTCCATGCATAAGACGCCTGGGGTTCGATTGAATAATCTCAGAGGCCAACAAACAATGGGATAAATGTGTGACAGAACGGCTAAATCTTGTGACGGATCGGCCACGATGGATGATTAACCATGAATCTAGAGGCCGTTACCCACCGCCTCCTGCAAATTCGACCGGTAATTGCGGCTCAACGCGAGCTGCTTTCCGTTCTCCATGATGATGCGATACTCGCCGTGAAACCACGGTTGCATCTCCTTGATGCGATCGATCTTCACGATGGCCGAACGGTGAATGCGCAGGAACTGTTTCGGATCGAGTTGTCCTTCGAGACTGCTGATTGTCTCGCGAAGCAGGTAGCCTTTCTGGTTATCGTAGACGCGGACGTAGTTCCCTTCAGCCTCGATGCAGTGAACGTCCTGCACGTGGAGAAAGAAAACACGGCCGCCGTTTTTGATGACGAGTCGTTCGAGGTATTGTGGTCCCGCCTTCAACTCTTCGAGCAGCGCGATGATGTCCTGATCGCGACGGCTCGTACGGTCGAGTTTGATCTGTGCTCTCGCTCGTTGCCACGCGCCGTCGAACCGTTCGCGATCGAATGGCTTCAGCAGGTAGTCGAGCGCGTGGACTTCAAAAGCGCGGACGGCATACTGATCGTATGCGGTCACGAATATCACGTACGGATGCTCGTTCGGATCGAGTGACTCGAGCACTTCGAAGCCACCGATCTCAGGCATTTGAATGTCGAGAAAGACAATGTCCGGCGCCGACGATCTGATCGCCTCAATTGCCTCAAGTCCGTTTGCGCATTCGCCTACGATCTCGACTTCCGAATCACTCTCGAGCATCTCGCGAATCATCGCGCGTGCAAGTGGTTCGTCGTCGACGACCAACGCTCGAATACGAGTTGCGTCCGTCATCCTGGGCCCCCAAGTGAAGCTTGTCGATAAACACGTGTACGCGTGAAGGTGAGATTCACACGTAACAGATAAACACCGCACTTGAATCGCTTATGGCGCAAATGAAGCGTCATTCAGATCCACTGGTTGTTACGATCAACTCTGCAGTTAAGTTCTAGGGTGAATGAGGACGTAAGGTGAACGAGAAAATGCACTGCGAGTGCAACTTCATGAACGTCCGTTGCGAGGAATCTCGATCGTTACGTTCAAACCGCCGGAAGGACGGTTCGTCATTTCGAATCGTGCGGCTGTTCCGTACAAGCCGACGAGTCGCGCCTGCGTGTTGGTGAGACCCAAACCTTTGCCGCGACGGGTCTCGAGGGTGCGATCGACGTGGAGACCTGGACCGTTGTCGTTGACTTCAATGTGCACTGCACCGTTTCTTGCAGCGGCGCTAATCTCAACGTGGCCGGATCGGCTATTCACTACGGCATGTCGCATTGCGTTCTCAACTATCGGCTGCAGGATCAGATTAGGAACGCGCGCGTCGAGCACTGCGGGATCGATCCTGATCTCCGTCGTGAGCCGATCCTGGAAACGTACCCGCTCAATCTCCAAATAACCGTTGAGAAATTCAATTTCCTGT
>DATJKO010000362.1:0-2548 GCA_035491355.1 Pyrinomonadaceae bacterium | reverse complement strand
GCGTCGCTTCCACTGTCGACGTCATCTGCCACACTGTCTCAAACTGTTCGAGATCGAAAAGCGACGCCACGTGAACGCCACCGGGAACCGACACCTTCCCCAGATCGTTCCGCAGTAGATCGACGATCATCACATTTTCGGCGCGGTTCTTAATCGAGTTCTGCAGCCAACGCGCCAACTCCTCATCTTCGGCGACAGTGCGCCCGCGTTGCACAGTTCCTTTCATCGGTCGCGTAACCACGCGATCGCCCCGCCGCTCAAAGAACAGTTCCGGAGACAACGAGAGGATCTTGTATCGTCCGAGATCGACGTACGCTGAATACCTCGCACCGCGCTGAGCCTGTTGTAACGTGCGAAAACACGCGTACGAATCTCCGCTGAAGGATGAAGTCAACGGAAATGAATAGTTGACCTGGTAAGTGTCACCGGCAGCAATGAGGTCCCTGATCCGTGTTACCGATTCGTTGTATTCGCGTTTAGTAATAGCCGGTAACCACGGATTTGAAAAAACATTCGCAGGGGTCGGAGCACACTCCGATAGCTCTGAATAAACGCCAACCCACGCAAGTGGAAACCCATTCGGTTCGTGCGCGGCCAATATCGAGTCAAACGACGGCGCCGCTTCATAACTCAACATCACCATCACATAAGCACCCGCGCGCGCGCGCGCTTCGGCGAACTCCAGAACGTGTGTTACTTCACAAAACTTACTCGCGGTAATGCTCTCGATCGGGTCCGCGAACTCAACTGAATTGAAAATTGCCGGCATCAGAATTCTTTATGAAAAGAATAACAAACTTTAGCTAGCATTATTCCTGAACGCATATATAATCCGTCCGAAATTTCGCAGTTTCAACCCTTACTTCAAACGCCAATTAGCTGAGATGGCCCGGGGTCGCGTTCTCCGGGAGCCAATCCGACATGAGAGGATGAAATGACTAAACCAATTCTTGCGCTCTTGCTCTTGACTCTGTGTTTGACCGTTGCGATGGGACAGGGCACTACTTCGCGTGTCACCGGTACCGTCATCGACGAGAAAGGCGCAGTGGTTCCGGGCGCCGTCGTGACGCTCACCAACGAAGCCACTCAAAGTACGCTTACCACTGAGACGGCAAGTGGTGGAACCTACACGTTCGATTCGATTCAGGTTGGAAAGTATACGGTCTCAGTCGAGAAGCAGGGATTCAAGAAGGCGGTGTCCGTCGGTAACACTGCGAACATCAATCAACCATTGACCGTCGACATCACTCTCGAAATCGGTGGCTTGTCTGAAACCGTGCAAGTCGTCAGCGCCGCTGAAGCGGTTCAGACGAGCAGCTCCGGCAACTTCGGCAACACCGTCGAGCAGCGCACGCTGGTGACGTTGCCGATCGTCGGCAACCGCGGCCGCAATCCACTCGAGTTCATCAACTTTCAGCCCGGCGTCGTGACCGGCGCCAATACCGGCGGCGGCATTCACGTTCACGGCTCACGCGATCGCGCCTTCAACTTCACACTCGACGGCATCGACATCAACGAGACGAGCGCCGGTGGATCAAACTTTACTCCGATCCGCACCAACCCCGATTCGCTACAGGAGTTTCAGGTCGTAACCGGAAACTTCACCGCGGACCTCGGACGCAGCAGCGGTGCGCAGGTCACACTGGTCACAAAGTCAGGTTCGAACGACTTCCATGGATCGTTGTTCGAGTTCTACCAAACGCCGCGCTTCCACGCGAACGAGTACAACAACATCATCAACCGCGTACAGCGGCCACAGTTTCTGCAGCACATCTTCGGCGGGTCGCTGGGCGGCCCGGTTTACCTGCCGCGCTTCGGCGAAGGCGGTCCAACGCACTATAGCGGCAAGAACAAGACCTTCTTCTTTACCAACATCCAGTGGCTGCGCACCGCTCAGAGCTTTTTCGTGAACCGCACGGTCTACACGCAGCAGGCGCGCAACGGCATCTATCGCTACGTGGTCAACGGAGTGAATCGCAACGCGAGCCAGACGACGCCATCAGTCGACGCGAATGGTAATCCGCTGCCCGGCCTGACGATCGGTTCTTACAACGTGCTCGCGAACTCGGGCGGTCTCGGATTGGATCCGACGACGAGTTTCCTGATCGGCGTGACGCCACTGCCAAACAACTTCAACGTCGGCGACGGTTTGAACGTCGGCGGCTTCGCTTTTGTCGCGCCCCAAACGGAGCGCCAGTATGACTTCACGACGAAGATCGACCACTACTTTAACGACCGTCATTCGATGTACGTGCGGTGGGCCCACGGGTCGCAGAACACGCTCGGCGACAACGTGAACGGCGGCCTGCAGAAGTTCCCTGGTATTCCCAACTTTGTCGACACCTATCGTCTGCCGCGCAACATCGCAGTCAACTATCGTTGGACCATGTCGCCAACCGTCGTGAACGAATTCGTCGCCGGTTTCAATCGTTTCACGTTTAGTTTCAACAACCCGGACCCCGTCGAGAACCCGCCGGTCATTCTTAATGTGCCGAACGATCCACTAAACCTTGAAGAGCCGATTAACAACCTGCGCACGATCACGACG
>DATJKO010000361.1:0-5932 GCA_035491355.1 Pyrinomonadaceae bacterium | reverse complement strand
ACAAAGAACAAAGAACAAAGCACAAAGATCAAAGATCAAAGATCAAACAAAAATGCTTTCACTCGAAAACGTCTCAGTAAACTACGGCGCGATTGAAGCGCTCACCGGTATCTCGATGCGCGTCGAGCAGGGCGAAGTCGTCACGTTGATCGGCGCAAACGGCGCCGGCAAGACGACCACGTTGCGCACGATCACCGGACTGCTTCAACCACGCCAGGGCCGCGTCGTTTTCGAAGGCGAAGACATTAGCGCGAAGCCGACGCATAAGCTGGTGGCGCGCGGCATCTCGATGTCGCCCGAAGGACGCGGAGTCTTCGCGAACCTTTCAGTACGCGAGAACCTGCAGATGGGCGCGTACCTCAAGAAGAACAAATCGCAGATCGCCCAGGACATGAACCATGCGTTCAGGATGTTTCCGCGCCTAAAGGAACGTGAATCGCAAAAAGCGGGAACACTTTCGGGCGGCGAACAACAGATGCTGGCGATCGGACGCGCGTTGATGTCTAACCCGCGGCTGTTGCTCCTCGACGAACCGTCACTGGGACTCGCACCACTCGTAGTGCACACGATTTTCGAAGCCATCGATGAGATCAAGAGCAAGGGCACAACGATTCTGCTGGTCGAGCAAAACGCGCACGCTGCGCTGGGCCATTCGGATCGCGCTTACGTTTTGGAAACAGGAAGAATAGTGATGGAAGGTCCATCCAAGGACCTCGCCAACGACCCCCGAATAAAAGAAGCTTATCTTGGTGAGTAGATCACGCGTTAGCAGTCAGTCGATTTCCACGGTTCCTCGGCACCCGCAGAAACATCTCCACCTGCAAAAGGTCATTCTCCCTTTCGCAATCGTCCTGCTCGCACTCGCCTTCTCCTGTGCTCGCAACAATGGCGACAACACCAACCAACCCGATCGCAGCCGCATTAAGATCGGCTACTTCGGCGATCTGAGTGGCCCAACATTCAACTTCGGACAGTCGGCAATCAACGGGATGCTGATGGCAGCGGATCAACTGAACCAGGCCGGCGGTATCAACGACCGTCAGATCGACGTCGTGATCGAGGACGATAAAGGCAGTCCGGAAGAAGCAGCGCGACTCGCTGCGAAGCTGATCGATCACGACAAAGTGGTCGCGATCGTTGCCGGCGGCACGTCAGGCAACAGTCTCGCTGCTGCTCCCAAGGCCCAGTCGTCCCACGTGCCTTTGATCTCACCGTCGTCGACCGACCCGGCGGTAACGCTGGTTGGCGATTACATTTTCCGCGCCTGCTTCGTGGATGAATTTCAGGGCGAGGTGATGGCGAGTTTTGCCGTCAATTCACTACACGCGCAAAAGGCTGCGGTGCTTTTCGATTTCAATTCACCCTACAGTCGCGGTCTGACGAACTTCTTTCAAACGAGTTTCAGACGACTCGGCGGGCAGATCGTCAGCGAGCGTTCGTACACACAGGGCGACTCGGATTTCAAGGGTCAATTGAGCACTATTCGTTCGTCTGAACCCGATGTGATCTACATCCCGGGTTACTACGGCGACGTTACGCAGATCGCAAAACAAGCACGCCAGCTCGGTCTGAAACAACCGCTGCTGGGCGGCGACGGATGGGATGCACCCGAGCTGTGGCAGTTGGGTGGCGACGCGCTGAACGGCGCGTACATCTCGACGCACTACTCAGTCGACGATCCTTCACCGGCTATTCGATCCTTCGTCGAAGAGTACAAGCAGCGCTACGGCAACTTGCTGCCCGACGCGCACGCCGCCCTGGCCTACGACGCCACGCGAATCCTCTTCGATGCAATCAAGCGGGCGGGGACAACGGATGGACCAAAAGTGCGTGAGGCACTCGCACAGACGAAAGACTTCAGCGGCGTCACCGGCCAGATCAGCATGGACGCCCACCGCAACGCGGTGAAGCCTGCTGTTGTTTTGGAGTTGATGGACGTGAAGTTTATCTACCGCGAGACGATTCAACCGCAGGTCGCACAGGTGGCCGCATCACCCACTCCTTCGCCGCAAAAGGGCACCAAAGCTAAAAAATAACGTCGCGTGTTCGATACCTTTGTGACGTTACTACTCGTGCAGCGACTGGTACGCTCTATCAAGCGCTGCCGCTACCGATTGCCGAGCGGTGCCGCCTACCTGCGACTTAGTATTCAATGTCTGTTCGAGAGACAGTGCCTCGTAAACATCGGTCTCGATTAACTCCGAGAAACTTCGTAGCTCCTCAATACTCATTTCTTCAATCTGCGTTTTGTTGTCAATTGCACGAACGACAACACGGCCGACGATTTCATGCGCGTCGCGAAACGGCATACCCTTTCGTACCAGGTAGTCGGCGAGTTCCGTCGCATTCATGTAACCACCTAACGCCACCTGATTGACACTAATATTCGTAAAAACGATGCTCGTTACTCGCAGCGATGACATTACAGTATCGAAGGCGTCAAACACGGCTTCCTTGTCTTCCTGCATGTCTTTGTTATAAGCGAGCGGCAACCCCTTCAACGTCGTCAACATGCCAAGCAGGTTGCCGAACACACGGCCCGCTTTGCCACGTACCAGTTCCATCGAATCGGGGTTCTTCTTCTGCGGCATCAAACTCGATCCGGTCGCGATCGCGTCGTCCAACTCGAAAAATCCAAACTCGGTCGTGGCGTAAAGAATGATGTCTTCGGCCAGACGCGACAGGTGGACCATGATCAACGAACACGCACTTAGAAACTCGGCCGCGAAATCGCGATCGCTCACCGCGTCGAGACTGTTCCGTGTCACGCCTTCAAAACCCAGCGACTTCGCCAACGCTTCACGATCGATCGGAAAAGAAGATCCCGCGAGTGCCGCCGCTCCCAGGGGCATTACGTTCACGCGCCGGCGCGTGTCGCTCAGCCGCTCGCGATCGCGCGCGAGCATTTCAAAGTAGGCGAGACACCAGTGCGCCAGCAGTACGGGTTGTGCCCGTTGGAGATGCGTGTAGCCCGGAATGACGACGGCGCTGTTCGCATCGGCGAAATGCAATAGCAAGGTTTGGGTGACACGGAGTGTCGCTCTGAGTTCGTCGATGGCCTGGCGAAGCCACAGTCGAAAGTCTGTCGCGACTTGATCGTTGCGGCTGCGTCCGGTGTGCAGCTTGCGACCCGCATCGCCAATCAACTCGACCAGACGCGCTTCGACAAATGAGTGAACGTCCTCGACGGGCGCATTATCAGGGCAACCATTCTCAAGAATCGTCTTTAGTGCACCACGGATTTTCTCGCCCTCTTCAACACTGATCACCCGGACGTCTTCGAGAGCCTGGCTGTACGCGATGCTGGCAGTCACGTCCGCTTCAAACATCCGGCGGTCGAAGCGAAAGGAATTGTTGAAGGCCGCAAAGTCCGGATCCGTTTTGTCTTTGAACCGTCCACCCCACATAAATCAGCAGTCTCCTTGACCACGTCCAACTCGCATGCTAGTTTATGCATCTATGCAACGATTATGCAAGTTCGCTGCATAACGAAAGATGAATAAGCGCGAGCGGCAACAGAGAATTTTGGGCCTGATTCAAGCCCGGCCCATCGGCACACAGGAAGATTTGCGTGCGTTGCTCGAGAGCGCTGGTGTGCCGGCGACGCAGTCGAGCGTGTCTCCCGATTTGGAAGAGTTGGGAGTGGTCAAACACCATGGTCATTACACTCTGCCACGAACAAACGGCGCCGCCGCTCGCGGCCTGCTGAGTTTAGACCACGCAGGCGATAGTTTGGTAATCGCGCGCACGATCCCGGGACTCGCATCGGCAGTCGCTGTGGAGATCGATGGCGCGGCAGTCCCGGAGATAGTCGGCACTATTGCCGGTGAAGACACGATCTTCATCGCTGTACGAGATCATAGGGCGGTGATCAAGAAAGTCTGGAAGTTGTTTGGAAACACGGATGACCAAAACTAACAAAATCGTTCTGGCATACTCCGGCGGACTCGATACGTCCGTCATGCTGCGCTGGCTCAAGGACCACTACGACTGCGAAGTCGTTTGCTATTGCGCGGACGTCGGCCAGGGCGCCGAACTGTCGGGTCTGGAAGAAAAAGCACACGCGACGGGTGCGTCGAAACTCTATGTCGAAGATCTGCGCGAGGAGTTTGTGCGCGATTACGTTTGGACCGCGGTCAAAGCGAACGCCGTCTACGAAGGCGTTTATTTGCTGGGCACTTCCCTCGCCCGCCCCGTGATCGCGAAGCGACAGATCGAGATCGCGCAAAAAGAAGGCGCCGATGCAGTGGCCCACGGTGCAACCGGCAAAGGTAACGATCAGGTCCGCTTTGAACTGACTTATTACGCGCTGCAACCCGACATCAAGGTGATCGCGCCGTGGCGCGAGTGGGAGTTCAAGGGCCGCAACGACCTGATGGTCTACGCAAAGGACCACGGCATTCCGGTTACGGCAACTGCCGCAAAGCCTTATTCGACAGACGCTAACCTGATGCACATTTCTTACGAGGGAGGCATCCTCGAAGACCCCTGGGCAGAACCGCCCGAGAACATTTTTCAACTGACACGCTCGCCGGAGAATGCGAGCGCCGAAGCGCAATACGTCGAGATCTCTTTTGACAAAGGCGAGCCCGTAGCTATCGACGGACGAAAACTCGATCCCGTAGCGCTACTCGAAACGCTGAACAAACTCGGTGGCGCTCACGGCATCGGCCGTGTCGATCTCGTCGAGAATCGTTTCGTAGGAATGAAGTCGCGCGGCGTCTACGAAACGCCCGGCGTCACGATTCTGCAGGCGGCGCATCGCGCGCTCGAGTCGATCACGCTCGACCGCGAAGTGATGCACTTGCGCGACTCGCTCGGCGTGAAGTTTGCCGAGAGTGTCTACTACGGCTTCTGGTTTGCGCCGGAGTTCAAGCTGATGCGGAAGCTGATCGACGAAACGCAGACGAGAGTAACGGGCGACGTGCGTCTCAAACTCTATCGCGGCAATGCGATCGTTGTCGGACGCCGTTCGCCGAATTCGTTGTACGACGAGAACGTCGCCACGTTTGAGGCTGACACCGTTTACAACCAGCGCGACGCCGAAGGGTTCATCAAGCTGAATGCGTTACGGTTGAGATTGGGAGGAGGACAGGGGGCATGACAAAACAAATCAGTGTCGTCGATGCCGACAAGATCGGATCGGCCACGTCGCCGCTCGGTCTGTCAAAGACCGTTGGTATTGTTAGCTCCTCTTCGTCGCCGCGTGCCGGCGACGTGATTGTCGTGCGCGCACTGACGGACAGCGCGACTTACAACATGCTCGAGTTGCCAACCGGACGCCTGGCGAAGATCAATCCGGGCGACCTGTTGATTGGGGTACTCGGCAGACGCCGCGCGTTGAAGGGTTTTGTCGGCGACGTTCCGGCGTCGGTGCAGAGTGGCGATGAGCTTCACCTGCTCAACATGGGCGGCGTGATTGGTTGTTGCACTGGTCATCACTCGAGTCTTGGCGACGCGATCAAGCTGGAAGTTAAGGGACTCGTGTGCGATGAAGATGGAAACGTGCTGAACATTGCGAACGCCGGACTGCCCTTGCGCGATCGACTGGGCGAGAGTGCGCCGATCGTGATGATTGCGGGCACGAGTATGAACAGCGGCAAGACGTACGCGGCGACTGAGTTAATCAAGCAAGCGACCCGCGCGGGGTTGAAGGTTGCGGCGGCGAAGCTGTCGGGAGTGGCGTGTCTGCGCGACACCCTGAACATGGCGGATCACGGCGCGGTCCTCACCGCGAGTTTTCTCGATTGCGGTTTGCCGTCGACAGTCGACGTCGAAGATCTCGCGCCGATGGCGAAAGCGATCATCGCGCGACTGAACGAAGCGTCGCCGGAGCTGATCGTGATCGAGTTAGGCGACGGCATTCTCGGCGGTTATTCAGTTGACACAGTGTTCGCCGATAAGGAGTTGCTGGAGGCAACGGCGGCGCTCG
>DATJKO010000360.1:0-5628 GCA_035491355.1 Pyrinomonadaceae bacterium | reverse complement strand
AAACTTGCGATACTCGGATCGATTCATCCGGCCGTTGTCGCAAACGACCATGCCCGCGACGTTTTCCGCGCCTTGAATATGCGAGATATCAAACGACTCAATGTGGGCTGGGAAGTGCGGCAGCTCGAGCGTCTCCTGCAGTTCCTCGAGCACGAGTTTCATGTCGGGCTTAAGCACGCGGAAGCGTTGCTCGAAAGCGTTCTTGGCGTTCTTGTCGACCAGGTCGATCATGTCGCGCTTCTCACCGCGTTGCGGATCGCAGATTTTCACGCGTCGACCTTTGCGTTTGCTGAGCGCCTTCTCCAGCAGCTCGCGATCGTTAAAGTCTACCGGCACGTAGATCTCGCGCGGCACATAATCCGACGCGTAATACTGGGCCAGCACTTCGCTCAGAAACTCTGCCGGATCGAAATCGCCTTCCGGCAAGTCTTCCCAGAAGAACTCGCGGCGACCGACAATGTTGCCTTCGCGCATAGTGAACAACTGCAACGCGAGCCGCTGACCTTCGCGGTAGTAGCCGAAGATGTCGATGTCGCTTTCCGAAGTCGTGGCCATCTTCTGTTGTTCGGAAAGCCGAATAACAGTCTTTCGCAGATCGCGATACTTTGCGGCGAGCTCGTAACGCGTATCGTCGGAAGCTTCGAGCATGCGCGACTCGAGCATGTCAGCCAGCTCCTTATTGCGTCCTTCGAGCAGGAGCCTTACGTCGCGCACCGCTTCCTGATATTGTTCGGGCGTGCAGAGACCTTTGACGCATGGTCCGAGACAGCGTTTGATGTGATACTCGAGGCACGGGCGCGGCGCCTTGCCGTCGATCTCGATGTCGCAGGTGCGCAGTTGAAACGTGCGATTGATGAGATCGATAGTGCGTCGCGCCAGACTCGCCGGCAGAAACGGACCGAAGTACAGTGCACCGTCGCGTTGAATGCGGCGCGTGATGACGACTTTCGGAAACGGTTCGTTGATCGTCAGTTTCAGGTGCGGGTACGACTTGTCGTCCTGAAGTTTGATGTTGTATCGCGGCTTGTGTTGTTTGACGAGACTCGCCTCGAGGATTAGCGCCTCGACCTCGTTGTCAGTGAGGATGAACTCGAAATCGGTGATCTGCCCGACGAGGGCGTCGGTTTTGCGATCGAAGGGCCGGGCGCGAAAGTACGAACGCACGCGGCTGCGGAGGTTCTTCGCTTTACCGACATAGATCACCTTTCCGGCGGCATCTTTGTGCAGGTAAACGCCGGGCGACGGTGGGATTTCTTTGAGTTTCTCTTCTAGCGGCACAATGTTTCGATGCCATTCTAGCTTACGAAGATCGCGATATCCGAGTCTCGCGATTTCCTTTGCGCCTTTGCGTCTTTGCGGGAGCTAAGTTCTCAGCCAAGACTTTGGAGTCGAAAGGTTTATCTCCCGCAAAGGCGCAAAGACGCAAAGGAAGACGGTGAAGAATAATGCGCTTCCCTTTTGAGCTGCCAACCAGTAAGCCATTCGACGCGGTCGGTTTTGGCTTGAACGCCGTCGATCATCTCGTCGTCGTCCCGTCGTATCCGGCGTTCGACACCAAAATCCGGCTCCTCGAGCACAAACAATCGGCGGGAGGACAGACGGCGACGGCGATGGTCGCCTTGCGGCGTCTCGGTTTGAAGACGGCGTACGCCGGCCGTTTCGGCTCTGACCCGGAAGGGCAATTTGGTCTGTCGACGTTGAAAGACGACGCCGTCAATGTCGATTATGCCGAGGTCGTCGAAGGCGCGCGCAACCAGATCGCATTCATCACGATCGACGCCCGCAACGGGGAACGAACGATCGTTTGGGACCGCGACGATCGACTCGCCTATGCTCCCGACGAAGCACCGGTCGAGTTTGGATCGATGGGCCGCGTGTTACATCTCGACGCGCACGATCCACCCGCGTGTTTGCGTTTGGCGCAAGCAGCGCGCGAGGCGGGCACGATCGTCTCCGCTGATATCGACAACGTCTATGGTGGACTTCCCGAGTTGCTGCCGTTTATCGACGTCATGATCGGCTCGAAAGAGTTTCCGCGTCGCGTGACCGGCATCGACGATAAACGAGCGGCGCTGATTGAGTTACAAAAGCGATACGGCTGTGCGATCACGGGCATGACGATCGGCACTGCGGGCGCGATTGTTTATTGCGACGGTGAGTTCATCGAGTCAACTGGTTTCGAGGCTCCCGGCGGCTGTAAAGACACCACCGGCGCGGGCGATGCGTTTCATGCCGGATTTCTTTACGGTATGCTGCTCGGCGACGACATCGAGACGAGTTTGCGTTTCGGGAACGCAGTCGCGGCGATGAAGTGCTCGGCACTCGGCGCTCGCACCGCGTTGCCCACCGCAGAGCAGCTCCAAAAATTCCTGAATTTATAAAATCCGTGTTATAGAGGTGACTATGAGACTCACGTTAATCGTAGTGATTGCGTTGCTCCTTGGTCTGGTCCCGGTCCAGCAGCAATCCGCCGCAGCCGACGTCGTATTCAAGAACGGAAACGTTTACACGGTCGATCCAAAGACGCCTCGTGCCGAAGCGATCGCCGTAACTAGAGATCGGATCGTGTTTGTCGGTTCGAACGCAGACGCGCAGAAGTTTGTTGGGTCGAAAACGCGCGTCGTCGATCTCAAAGGCAGCACGGTCCTACCCGGCTTCGCCGATGCGCATCAACATCTCTCCGGCGTGGGCTTTCGCGAGATGACGCTGAACCTGGAAGGCACGTCGAGTCTCGAGGACTTCCTCGCGAAAGTTAAAGCCCGTGTGGATCAGGCAAAGCCCGGCGAATGGGTCACCGGACGCGGCTGGATCGAAACGCATTGGTCGCCGCCCGTCTTTCCCACGCGCTGGGACCTCGACAAAGTCGCGCCCAACAATCCGGTCATACTCGGACGCGCTGACGGACACGGCTCGGTCGCAAACAGCGCTGCGCTGAACCTCGGCGGCATCGCCAAGAACACGCCCAATCCGTTCGGCGGCGAGATTTCGAAAGACAAGCAGAGCGGCGAACCGAACGGCATGTTGCTCGACGGAGCGCAGGGATTGGTGCGCCGTCGCATTCCGCCGACATCGGCTGCAGATGCTGAACTGGCCGTCGTTCTGGGCGTGAAACGCAACATCGAACTTGGCTGGACCCAGGTTCAGGACGCGGGCGGAAGTTACGGCGACGTCGAGATCTTCAAGAAGCTTTACGGCGAAGGAAAGATCAAGTTGCGTATTTACAAAGCAGTCTATGGACCAGGACCAAGTGCGAACCGCTTGCTCAACGAAGGACCAACAATCGGCGGGTTTGATAACCGGTTCACGTTGCGGACGATCAAAGTCGTCTCAGACGGCGCCCTTGGTTCGCGCGGTGCGGCGTTGCTCGGTCCGTACTCCGACGCCGCCGACACTTCCGGTTTCCTGACCGTCAAGGCTGAAGAATTGCGCCCGATGCTGATCGATGCGCTGCAGAAAGGCATTCAAGTCGAGACGCACGCGATTGGCGATCGCGCGAACCGTTTCATCCTCGATGAGTATGAGACCGCGTTCAAGGCAGTGCCTGCGTCGCAAAGGAAAATCGCGGATCCGCGTTGGCGAGTGGAGCATGCGCAGATCGTAAATCCCACCGACATCCCGCGTTTCGCGAAGCTCGGCGTAATTCCTTCAATGCAGCCGTCGCACGCGATTGGCGATCTTTTTTTCGCACCCAGCCGTCTGGGAATGGAGCGGCTCGCCGGTGCCTACGCCTGGGAGACGTTTATCAAAACAGGCGTGGTGGTCGCCGGTGGTTCCGACGCGCCGGTGGAACGCGGTGAGCCGATGATCGAGTTTTATGCGGCCGTCGCGCGCAAGGATCAGAAAGGGTTTTCCGGTGCAGGATGGCATCCGGAAGAGGCAGTTTCACGCGCGGATGCGTTGAAGATGTTCACGTTGTGGCCCGCGTATGCGGCGTTTGAAGAGAAACTTCGCGGCTCGATTGAAGTTGGGAAACTGGCGGACTTCACGATCCTCTCAGCCGATATCATGACGATTCCCGCTCCGGAAATACTCAAGACACGTTGCGTCATGACCGTAATTAACAGCGAGATTGTTTACGAGGCAAGTTAATGCGAACCCGGTTCCTCACCGGCGTGCTGTTGTGTTCGTTGTTGACTTCGTCGCTGCTCGCCCAGGAACCGGCGAAGGAACCGCCGTCTGGTCCACTGGAACCGCGCGGTTACTTTGTGGGCCCAGCGCCTCACGCAAAGAAGGAGAAATGAGTATGGCTCCCCATTTACCGATGAAGACCAGGCGAGGTTTTCTCTCGCTCGCGGGCAAAGGCCTCGGACTCGCCGCGCTTTCCGTTCCCGCCATCGGCGCACTCGCGAAAGAAATTGAAGCGGCGACGAAGAGCGTTAGTCATCTCGCACCCGAACAAGTGGCGATGGACGAGGATTACTGGTTCGTCATTCAAAACGCATTCACGGTCACGCGCGGCATAGTGAACCTAAACAACGGTGGTGTGTCGCCGAGTCCACGCATCGTGACCGAGGCACTGGTCCGCTACATCTGGCAACAGGAAGACGCGACAGCGTACACGATGTGGCAAATTCTCGAGCCGCAGTCGGAAACGATTCGTACTGGCCTGGCGGAGATGTTTGGGTGCGACCGCGAGGAGATTGCGATCACGCGCAACGCGTCGGAATCGCTCGAGATTTGTTTGATGGGGATGGATTTCAAGCCGGGCGACGAGATCCTGACGACGACGCAAGACTACCCGCGTATGCTGACCACGCTACGGCAGCGCGAACGTCGCGAAGGACTCGTGCTCAAGCTGGTGCAGATACCGATTCCGCCGAAAGACCTCAATCAGATCACCGCGGCGTTCGAGCACGGCATCACGAACCGCACGAAACTGATCCTCGTCTCGCACCAGGTGAACATCACGGGCCAGATCACGCCGGTGAAGGCAATCTGCGACCTGGCGCGGGCGCGCGGCATCGAGACTATCGTCGACGGCGCGCATTCGTTTGGCCAGTTTGACTTCAAACAGAAGGACCTCGGTTGCGACTACTTCGGCACCAGCTTGCACAAGTGGCTTTACGCGCCCAAGGGGAGCGGGCTGCTGTTCGTGAAGCGCGACAAGATCGAGAAACTGTGGCCGCTGATGGCGGCGGAGTCGAAGCAGGCGGGCGACGTTCGGAAGTTTGAGGAAGTTGGGACGCACTCCGCGGCGCCGCGACTCGCGATTGGCGAGGCGATGCTGTTTCACAATGGGATTGGCGGGAAGCGGAAGGAGGCGCGGCTGCGGTACCTTTCGCGGTACTGGATGAACCGGCTCAAGGACGTGCCGAAGGTTGGGTTCAATACGTCGTTCGATCCGAACCAGTCGTGTGCGATTGCCAATGTGAAGATCGAAGGGGTGGATCCGACTGCGATCGGGAGTCATCTCTTTGCCAGGCATCGGATCTTCACGACGCCGATCGTGCACGAGGAGTTCACGGGCATCCGCATCACGCCGAATGTTTACACGACCCTGGGCGAATTGGATCGTTTCTGCGATCTAATGGAAAAAATCGCTCGCAAGGGCTTACCCACCTGAACTAAGGGGGTGTCCTAGATTTCAACTTTGCGTATCTCAGCGTTCCTCTGCGTCTCTGCGGTTAT
>DATJKO010000359.1:0-9284 GCA_035491355.1 Pyrinomonadaceae bacterium | reverse complement strand
CAACTCGGCAGTTACGACGTCGATGCGAACAGTGGCCTTGGACCAGACGAGTTCCCGGGTGTGCTGGATGAGATCCGTATCTCTTCGACGGCACACAAACCGGACAAGATCGCTTCCGACTTTTCCGGCTACGACGAACCGCAGGCGACCTTCGTTCGTCCGGCCATGGTTAGGAAGGGAGGTGGGCCAGTAGAGGTGATGGTTTCGGGTTACGGCCTGCGAGGGGCGACCGTAACCACGAATCATCCCGGCGTAACTACGACGGTCGTTTCGTCTACGGCAACCACGATCAAAGTCTTACTCAACGCGTCCGACGCTGCGCCTGCGGGCGTAATGTCGCTAACGATCAGAGACGCGATCGGAAGAACCGTCACGGTGGACTTCACGATCGAGGAACGTCCGGCAGGGAATCGCGTTGGAAGTACGAATGCGAAACCGTTGAATCGGATCTCGAGTAATCGAGACACAAACAACGGAGGGCCACCCATATCCTCACGATTCAATCAGCATGCGAAACGAGTGGGAGGTCAGCGATGAGACTAACCACTGAGAACAAAATCAATGCGTCGAATCGAGGCCCGGTAACTCACTCATTAACGACAGAGACACAAAGCATGCAAGCCCACTCAACCCCCACTTCCATTTGTTCACAGAACCGTTCAGAGAACCGCTTTCGCCACGCGGCGAAGGCGTTTACCTTCACCCAAACAATTGCCCTGGTCCTTTGTTACTGTTTGGTGGTCCAACCGAATGCGGCACTCAGCAACAGTCTAAACCGCCTCACACCAGTCGCCGCGACTCCCAGCGCATCGCAGGGTGTGCTTGACTCCGTTCTAAGCTTCTTCGGTTGGGGTGGCGCGCAACCAGTGGTCGTGGCGCCAGTGGACGCGGCGATCTCGCGCAAGGTCCCATCGCTGTCGAACGGACGCATCGAGGGCAACCTGAGGGTCTACACCGGACAAACGTTTTCGTTCGATGGCGGCTTTGTCGTTACGAATGAAACGTATGTGGTCGGTACTCCGAATGTCACTGTTGCCACAAACGCAAATTGGAACGGGATGGTCGACGAAGGCGGCAGTGCGGATCCGGTTGGTTACCAGGTCAACATCAACGGCACCTCTCGTTTGATCGGAAAAATGCATCGTCGCACGGACGCGTTGGGCTTTCCTTCTGATATTCCGGCTTCTGTTCCGCAACCATCAGGCACACGCATCGTCAACATCAACACCTCAGCCGACCTCGCCACCATTGGCGACTGGTCCACGTTGAAAGAACTGCACGTCAATAAGTCGGGTGAAACGATCACGGTGCCGGCGGGCAACTACGGTTCGTTCACCGTAACCGGAAACTCTCGCTTGAACTTTAGCGGCGTTTACAACTTCAGTGACGGCTTCAGCTTTGCCAGCAACGCCAGCATTAAAGCTACGGGCCAAACAACCATCAACGTTGGTTCGTCGGCGACGATTAGCAACACCGGTGTTTTGATCGGCGAGAACACTCTACCCGGCGACATCAAGATCAATGTCCTGGGGCCAAGTCTGTTGATTTCGGGTAACGCCTCGATCAAGGCGTTGGTGCGCGTGCCGAATGGCACTGCGTCGGTGACGGGAGCGTCGCTGGTACGCGGTCAGGTTGTTGCCGATAAGGTCGAGATTCTTACAAACGCGAATGTTGTGGGCGACCTCTCTTCGAACGCCGCCGGCGACACGACCCCGCCGACAGTTACCATCACATCACCAGCCAACAATGCAACCATCAATAACTCGTCGGTTACGGTTACGGGTACAGCTATCGATCCAGGTGTGGGAGCCAGTGGCGTTGCGTCCGTCCTGGTCAATAACATTCCCGCCATTTACGACCCGAATACGAATACTTGGACCGTCAATCTCGGCCTGAACTTCGGAGCGAACACGATCACCGTTGTAGCGACGGATGGAGCGGGAAACACTTCGCCTAACCAGCAGATCGCCGTGAGTCGGCCACAGGACACAACTCCTCCAACGGTCGCGATTACGAGTCCAGCGAATAATTCACCAACTGAGGCGAGTTCAATAACGGTAAGCGGCACCGTGTCCGACACGGGAGCGAACGCCAGCGGCGTAGCGCAGGTGACAGTCAACGGTTCACCGGCGACTCTCAACCTGCAAGCCGGCACCTGGACCATAGCGAATGTCTCGCTACCGAATATCGGCCCCAATGAGATCAATGCAGTCGCTACGGACGTCGCGGGCAATGTCTCGCAGCCAAGCACCATTACCGTCAACCGGCGGGACACCGGGGCCCCGACGATATCGATCACGGACCCGTCGGACGGTTCTACGACTCCGAACGCGAGCGTCACGGTGAAAGGCAACGCCACTGATGACGGAGCGAATGCTACGGGAGTAAGTCGAGTTGTGGTCAATGGCCAGCAGGCTAACTACAACTCACAAACTCATGAATGGACCATCGACCTACCACTGTCTGAAGGCTCCAATCCAATTAGCGCCTACGCTGAGGACAACGCTTCACCCGTAAATCGCAGCGCGACGGTGACTATCAACGTCAATCGGCGCACGCCTGACACTACTTCGCCTACGGTAACGATCACTACTCCACTCACGGCCTACACCACCTACGACGCAACTGCGAGTCTCGCTGGTACGGCCGTGGACAACGGGCTCAACGCAACAGGTGTGCAAAGCGTGACGGTTAATGGCACGCCAGCCAACTACAACCCGGCGACACATCTATGGTCGCTGTCGTCTATTGCTTTGGGTTTCGGAGAGAATCACATCATTGTCACTGCGACCGATGGTGCGACACCCGCAAATCAGGGCGTGGCCGACGTAAGGATTACGCGGCTGCACCTCCAACCGCCGACTCTGACAATCACCAACCCGACGAACGTCGATGCTGTCAGTTCCAGCTCCATCACTGTGGCAGGCATTGTCGCTTCGGATCTACCGACCGGCTTAACTGTAACAGTCAAAGGCGTAAACACGCCGATCACTGGCGGTCGGTTTGCGCGTACGGTGCAGCTCAACGAAGGCTCGAACGCGATCCCGGTAGTGGCCAAGGACGCGCAGGGTCAAGAGACCCAGGCATCAATCACGATCATTCGCGACACGACGGCGCCGCTGATCTCATTCGTGAACGTTCCCGCGAGTGTGCAGCCGGGCGGCACTTACCAGCTTCAGGTCGATGCTTCCGACAACATCGCCATCGCGGATGTCGAGTTCAGATTGAATGGACAACACATCGCGACAGCTACAACGGCGCCTTATCTATTCACGCTCCAGGTCCCGGCGGGCGACTCGGGAGTGACGCTCGTGCTCAGCGCGATCGCGCGCGACTTAACTAACACCACCACAGTCGCAACAGCGCAGACGCGCACGGGTGGACCAGGCGGCGTCTCGGGATATGTGTTTGACGATACGACCGGCTACGTTCTTTCAGGCGTCAATGCGCTGCTGAACAGTGAAGGCTCCGTGCTGACAGACGGACAGGGCGTCTTCAATCTGATCTCGTCGGTCCCATCGGGAGTAGTGCGTCTGACGAAGGCCGATCACACACCGGTTGAACGACTCTACACGGTCTCGATCGGCGAGGGGACGGCCTTGTTCGACGGCCGCCTGACTCCACTCGACTCACATGCAAACTTGATCGGTGCTGGTGGCGGCACCGGAAACGGCGACGGCGGCCGGTTGCAGGCGACGTTTGTTGCGGGGACTTTCGCCGACACCACTGACGTTCGCGTAACCAGCGTCTCGCCACAGGGCTTGGAGAACCTGTTGCCGTTTGGTTGGTCGCCAGTGCCGGGCGCGGTGGTTGATGTGCGAACCGCATCGGGTGACGGTGCGATGCAAGCGCCGATACACCTGACAATTTCCCATGTGTCAGGCTTGAGTTCCACAACGCCGCTGATACTTGCGCGGTACGATTCGACTTCGCATCGCTGGATGGTAGTGGCCGTGGGTCTCTTCGCCGGCGCGAATGGGGCATTGTCTGCGGACGTCTCGCGGATGGGCCAGTATGCTTTCCTCGTTGCCGATACCGGCGCGAACGCTCCGCCTCAGCCCACCTTGGGCCAAGCTCTAACGACAGCCGCACCGGCTGACTCTGCCGCTCTCGATTCAACGCAAGCAACCGCGGTTGCGGCGCCGCGCTCGGCCGTGTTTGCTCCCGGCGCGAAATCGGCGATCTCATTTTTCGCTACCGCTCCGACCCAACTGCCGTCGGGTCTCTTCATCGAAGCGACCTTCGGCGAGACTTACAACCTCCTCGGCGGACGCGATTCGGTGCTCGTGGATCGTCCCGCTCAGGACTTCGTTCTGTATGCGTATCCGGCAACAACGACCGCTGAACCTAATCGTCTCGGCGCTTTCTTCGTCGCCAAACCAACGCGCAGCGATTTCAATCTCACAGAACTGTTTAATGCGAATGTCCACATCGAAATCCGTTCCGGAAGACAGACGAAGGTTGGCGTTCTGATCGACGGTAATGGCGGTAGTGTGCGCGCCGGCAACGGATCGCAGTTGACGATTCCCGCTACTGCTGTGTCCGGTTCACAGTCTGTTTTCTTCAACGATCTTACGCCGGAGCTGGCCAACGTAACGTTGCCGGAAGGTTACGAGATCGTCGGCGCGTTCGATGTCGATCTGGGCAGCGCGACGCTTAATTCCTCCGCGACGATCTCTCTGCCAGGTATCACCGGTGATCTTTCCCGAATCCTGGTGGCTCGTCTGCTTACTGTCGGCGGACAACGCTCGCCGAAAGTGGTTGCGAGGGCGGTTGCCGACTCGAGTGGCAAAGTCAGTTCAACAACTACGTCGCCTGATGTACCCGCCGGAGTTTCGTTGAGCGGCATCAGAAGCAGCGGCCGCTATCTGTTCATCCGCGCTGCTCAACCTTTTGGTTATGTGAAAGGGCAGGTAACTGACTCGTCCAACAATTCCGTGGCGTCGGTTCGTGTCTCAAACGACAAAACGCCATTTATCGACGTCACGGCCGCGGACGGGCAGTTTGTAGTCGTAGGCTCAACAGGAACGGACGCTGCGAGTGTGAATCAGATCGGCGCCGCCGCGCTGCTCACGGACGCGACGGGCAAAGCGAGTGCGACGCTTACCGCTCAGGACACAGTTGCGACGGTAAACATATCGGTCGCGACGGTGCCGTTGCAGGTGGAGTCGATCTCACCGGCAGCGAACGCCCAAAACATGATCGCGACTACGCCGGTTACGGTCACATTCAATAAGCCCGTGGCACCGTCGAGCATAACCGGGTCGAGCTTTGCCTTGAGTACTACGAACGGCAATCCGGTGCTGGGCAACATCACTGTGCTCGCGGGTAATCGAGTCGTTGTCTTCACGCCGGCCGCGACGCTGGCAGCTTCGACGAGTTACAGAGTTTCGCTCAATCAATCAATTCGCGACATCTACGGACAGCCACTTGCCGCGGCTTTCACCTCGACGTTTACAACCGCCGCCACCGTAACGATCAACAATCGACTTAGACCAGAACAGATCGTGATTGGTTATCCTGATGCTAATAGCGTCTCCAACATCACGATCCCGGCGCAGAGCGTGCCGGATGGTTCATCGCTTCTTATCGTCAACACGACCAGCGGTTCAACGCTCTCGACAGTCGCCGGAACGGGCGCGATCACGTTGCAGATTCAAGCGCGCGTCGGCGATGAGATCACGTTAACGATTACGCAACCGGACGGCACGCAATACGGCGTGACGCAAGCGGCGTATCGACGCGCCGATGGTTTCATTTCCGTCGGTTCGAACGGCGGCACGATCACCAGCGACGACGGTCAAGTGTTGTTGAGTGTTCCCGCGGGAGCGATCAGCGGACAGGCGGACCTCAAGTTGTCGCGCCGGTCCGAATCAGACATTTCGATTCCACGACAAGGTGAAATGGATCCCGCTTCCGTGCCTTTCGGCGCGGGTCTGCGAATCAACGTCAGCGGTAACTTCACCAACAACAAGGAACTTCATCTCGAAGTCGCAGCGCCGTCGAATGCGGTTGAAGGCCGGCGCGTTGCCTTCATGACACCGGCGAAGTTCACTGATGCTTCCGGTGAGCGCGATGTGTGGGAAGTGGTGACTTCGGGCAAAGTCGAAGGCGGCAAATTCAAGACGATGTCGCCGCCGTTCTTTGGCGTCACGATTGCCAGTAACCTTCAGTTCATCGACGTCTACGTCTTCACGCCGCACACCTTCCGCGCCGTTACCGGCATCATCACCGAGAAAGTCAACAACGCAGCACCGAAGCCGTTAGCTAATGTCGTCGTTCAGATCACGGCCGGCGGTTCGGGTCCCCAGCCTTCGGTCATTTGCCGGACCGCAGCCAACGGGCGCTTCGGCACGCTGGATTACAAAGTCGCCTCGGCTTCGTCGGTCGATGTTGTTGCGACCGATACCCTGGGCCGCACCGAAACTGCAGGCGCCACTCCGTATCTGAATATCGATCCAATTCAGAATCCGGGCCTGAACGGATTGATCTCGATGTTTGTGGCGATTGAGTTCCCGTCCAGCCAGGGCCTGCCTGAAACTCTACCCGCGCTTCTCCAGATGGAAGGACGCATGCTCGACCTGGACCAGGGCGAGCCTGACACGCTGCGCGAGGTTGGTCGCGTCCGCGTTGGTTCTCATCTCGAGATCACGACGAAAGCAACACCCGATGTTAAGCAGATCTCCGCCGACCTGCTCGCCGGCGGGACCGTGGTGCGCCAACTCGTCTGGAGCAATCCCAATCCCGGCTCCGGTGTCTACGTGACTGACTTCACCGTCGATGCGGAGAACAGCTACAGCGTGGCTGTTACAACACACACGCAAGCGAACGTGGCTTCAACCAAAGCCACTGCGTCCTTCAACTTCGTCGCGTTACAAGATCCAAACACGCGTCCATCGCTGGAAGGACCACCGCGCGTACTGAGCGTTACACCGGGTGACAAGGCCCAACAGGTAAACACCGGCACTCGCATTCATCTCGAGTTCTCTGAGCCGGTCAAGAATCTTGTCGCCGGTCAAACGATCTATCTGACGGATCTCGCAACCGGAGCACATATCGGCGGCGAGCTCACTTCAGGCGGGCTTCCCATTGGACCAAGTCAGCAAAACATCTCGAGCATCGATCTGCAACCGACGACGAGTCTGGAAGCAAACAAAGAGTATGCGGTTGAAGTAACGACCAGTGTCAAAGACTCGCAGGACAATGCTCTCGATCAAGAGTACACGTCAGCCACTGACAACAGTCCTCAACCTTTCCACAGCACGTTCAAAACGTTCCACTCGTTTGTGCTGACCGAGACCCCACCGCAGACGGACTCCTATCGCGTGGCAGTCGCGGGAGACCTGGCCATCACAGTTACTCCGGGCTCGAGTTCCACAATGCACATTTGGGACATCACCAATCCGGAGAAACCGACGTTCATGGCCGACAGGTTTGTTCCGGCCTACGCTACTGCTTTCGACATCGCCGAACTAGAGCAAAACGATCAGATCACTCTTGGCAGACCGAACGTGCCAGGCTTCGCGACCATTGCGGTCGTGGCTTCGTACACGCCGCAGGATACGACACGCCCGATCAATCTCTGGATTTACAGTTTGGACGACCCGGCAAAACCAATCTTTCTTGGCGTCGTTTCTTTGAATATTCCCGCCAGCGTACCGGCGTTCCCGATGTACGTGAAGATTCATCACAAACGGGCTTACATCGGCAACACGGCCCGCGGTGGTCTTGAAGTCGTAGACCTGGAAGAGGCCGTCAGAAAACTTGCGAAGGATGGCCCAGTGGCCTGGTTCCCCGCGGTAGCGCCGAATGGCGGCTACGCTCAGGACGCAAAGAAACAGAGAGCGACCTACGGTCATTCGAACAATGAAGCTGCTCCCGTCTACTCAGTTTCACTGATGGACCAGAATGTTCCAGCAGCTGGCGGTGGTGGAGCACTGGCGTCGCCTGTCGCTTACATTGCCTCAAACAAACTCCAGCTCATCTCCTTCGATTTCCATGAGTCACACGACAACGAAGTCGTGTTCTCAGATGGCAATAACGACACGTATGACGATCGCGTGCTGGCCGCAAAGGATTTGAGCCCGGCCGGCTTCGCCCTGGATGTGCGCGCAATTCCCAGCGTCAATCTGCTGGGCCAGGCGACTGACCTGTCTGTCTTGCTGGGAGGGGAGCGGCTGTGGATTTTCAACGTCACCAATCCGCGTGATCCAATTCCTTATCCGTCCCGCTCGTTTGCCGACATGGGGCTGGGACCGGATCTCGCACGCCGGATGGACGTCGAAGGAACGCTGGCTTACGTGATGTTCACGAACAAGGTCGCGGTTATTGACTTCAGTGATCCGGCGCGTCCGTTTGTCAGCTCGACGATTACAGATATTGGCGACAACCTGCGGTGGGTGTCGGTAAGAGACGGATTCGTCTACACGCTCGACGCGGTAGGGAGTACGGCGACTGCGAAGCTGCGCACCTCAATCGGCGGCGCCGCGGCGCTGGTTTATGTGCATGGCGCGAACAGGAGCGCTGACGATGTATGCGCGAATCCCGTGCTCATCAGTCGTGCCGACAATCGCATGCTTCAGCCGGCGGAAACGATCTTCAAGGTCTACGGTCACGATACGCCGCAGAGCATGAAGGTGTACATCCGTAAGGAGACTAAAAGTAACGATCAGACGGTCATTGAACCACTGGCGACCGTCGTCGCGACGCCCGATCCAGCGAGCACCAACAACATCGTCGTCGGCCGGGCGCAATGGACCAACACCGCTCCTATCAATCGCGCTGCGCTCTACACGGCTGAGGTGGTCCTGGATGAAGGACAACCCACAGAGTTCCGCGCGCGGCGTGTGGAGATTCCGTTCAGCAACCTGATCGATCAGTATTCAGACAACTGGGGCATTCCACAAAACGGCGGCATTGGCCACCTTAACTATTTGCTGGGCGGCAACGCCAATATCACCTTGATGCTACAGGGCGCAGATAGTGTCTTCCATACGATCGAGTTGGAAAACGGAACTTCACGAGCCTATGGGTTCCACAGTGAAAGGATCATGCGCAGCGCGAGCGGCCTTAACGATCTGCCTCCGGGAACTTATTTGTTCCGCTTGATTGCTGCCGCATCCGATCTCGACGGGGGGATAAACGAGACTGTTGAGGGTACGGTCACCGTCGGCGAACAAGCCCGCAGTGTGCGCCAGCCTGGGAGTATTGTCGTCGGCAATGTCGAACTCGAATCGGGTAACCTGGCGCTAACGCATAACGATGTCCCCGAGATCAAGAACCGC
>DATJKO010000358.1:0-2189 GCA_035491355.1 Pyrinomonadaceae bacterium | reverse complement strand
ATATCCCTCGGGCTATGATTCCGCTCCCTCGCCGACCAAGCCGCAGGCCGAGATCGTCACCGATCGTAATCTCTATCGCCCGGGCCACACCGTGAAGATGAAGGGATTGGCGCGCGACGTGACCGCCTCCAGAGGCCTCGTGATTCCAGTCGGAGCCGCTGTGCACTGGAGCATAAACCAAAGCTACGGAGGCCGGGTTGTTGCTGAAGGCGACACGACGCTCTCGGCTTATGGCGGATGGGAAGCGGAATGGAATGTGCCGGAAAAGGCAAAGCTCGGGAGTTACGAGTTGCGTTGCGCTGTTGGCGGTCGCGACTACGCAGGCGTGACTACGATCAGCGTTCAAGAGTTCCGTGTTCCGCTGTTTTCGGTCATGGTCGAAGCAACAACACCAGAGGTCGGCACAACGGCGCATGCGCGGATCTCCTCTGCTTATTTTCATGGCGCACCGAATGCTGGGGCGCGAGTGCACTGGAAAGCCAGCTGGACGACGTCGGCTGATTTCGCCAGTGATTCCGACGAACCGTATCGAAAGCGTTTCAACTCCTACGCCGAAGTCGGTCCGCGTTTTGAGGTCGACAGTGAGGACATCAAAACAGTCGAGGGCGATACGCAGCTAGACGCGCATGGTTTTGCGACGATCGCCTGTGAATCGCCGTTCAAAGACAATCCGGCAGTCAGCCGCATGAGTATTATCTGGCGGGCGGACGTCACCTCAATCGACGGACAAACTCTTAGTGGCGGCGAGACGGCCACGCTTTTCGCTACGGAAACGCGTCTCGGCGTCCGCGCCGAAGAGCAGACTACAGAACCTCGTGGGATAAAAGTCGAGATCGACGCGCTCAATCCTCAGGACAAGAAGCAGGACGGCGTTCTTGTTCGCGCCGATCTCTTCCACGTCACCACAAAGACTGTTAAAGAACAGCTCGCGCCGTTCGTTTATCGCTATCGTAATACGGATCAGTTCGCGAAGGTCGCATCACAGGAGTCGAAAACGCCGGCCGAACTCATTTTCCCAACAACCGAGACGGGCCGTTACGTCGTTGCGGTCAACGCGACAAAAGTCAAAGCGCCAGTGGTCAGCGATGAGACAACCGTTACCGGTGAACAAGCGGCCCAATTACCGGTGGTCAACGAAACCACGTTCAAGATTGAACGCCGAGCCGAGCCGTTTCTGCCAGGCGAGAAAGCCGCACTCACCATACAAGCGCCGTTTGGCGGCGTCGCATGGGTATCGGTCGAGACGGATGAAGTGCTCGACACGTTGCTCGTTCCGGTAAAAGGCAACGCTGGCCGAATCGAGGTGCCCATCAAAGAAAATTACGCGCCGAACGCGACGGTTTCGATTTACCTGGTTAAGCCCGGTGGCAAAGACGAGCTTCCCCTCGAACGTTTCGCTTTCACCGAGATCGATGTTCGCCGCCCCGACCGAGAACTGAAAGTGGCTCCGCATCTCGGCGGCACGACCGCGAAACCGGGCGATGCCGTACGCGGCGAAGTGCTGGTGACATCACAGGACAAACCGGTAAGCGACGCCGATCTGCTCGTGTTCGCAGTCGACGACGCCGTTCTCACGCTGGGGGATTGGAAGCTGCCGAACATTGGCGCTCGCTTTTACCCGAAGAACATTTTCTCCGTGCGCACTTATGAGGCGCTACACGGGTATATCGAGAACCTCGCTAAACTCAGTTTGACCCAAAAAGGTTTCGTCATCGGCGATGGTGGAGAGGAAACGATCTCGAACGTCAAAAATGTTCGCAAAGAATTCCGGACTCTTGCGTTTTGGCAGGGAAATTTGAAAACGGGCGCGGACGGCAAGGTCTCGTTCGAATTCGTCGCGCCGGATAACCTGACCACATATCGAATCGTGGCGGTCGGCCAGACCAAGGCGAATCAATTCGGCGGCGACGCAACACAAACCGTAAAGATATCAAAACCTCTCCTGATCGATCTGGCGTTGCCGCGATTTTTGCGCGAGGGCGATGAAGTTGAATTGCGCGCCGTTGTCCGGCAGAACTTCGCCGACAACGATGGCGTCACGACACGGTGTGTGACCGATTCGAATCTTAAGTTGCTCGGCGGCGATGTGACCACCGAGTCGACGAAACGCGACGCGCCGAAGGTTTTCCGTTTCAAGGCGAGAGTTACCGATCCAAATCTCGCGCCCACAAAGGTGCGCTTCGAAGCGG